>NZ_JBMPOT010000010.1:0-281730 GCF_049340425.1 Undibacterium sp. JH2W
TGCTGGTAACGACACAGTGATCTTCGATAACATCAAAGATACACGCGCTGGTCTGACTATCTCCGACACAGTCGTAGGTGGTGCTGGTAACGACACACTCGTCATCGACGGCGACCTGACAGGTGCAAGCCTGGGCGACACTATCGCACTGGGCGCGTCTGAATGGACTAACGTATCCGGTTTCGAAACTATCCGCTTGGTTGGTACTTCCAACAACGCCGGTGTAGTGGGTGCTGGTAACTACCGTCTGACATTGACAGATGCCCTGATTGCAGCCAACAACAACGGCGGCGTACTGGCGATTGTCAATGACAATGACACAAACAATGATGGTGCAGACAAAGCAGACACAGCTGGTACAGCAGTTGAAAGCGCAGCAGTCATCGACGCAAGTACACTGAGCGCGACTAGCCGCTTCAGCTACAATGGCGAAGAAGGTGTTTCTCGTACTGATGACCGTATCATTTTCTCTGATGCGAACTTCAATGGTACCCACGCCATCAACGGTGGTGCAGTTGACAACAATACAACTAATAACAGTGGCCGCAACAACGATGTAATCGAACTGCGTAACGCGACAAATGCGTCTATTGGTGACTTCAATGGTATCAACAACATCGGTATCATCGAGCTGACCAACACCACATCTGTAACACAAGTGTCTCAAGTTCAGTTGAACGACACAGTTGTTAATGCTTTGGTTGATAGCTTCCAAGCTGGTAATGCCACTGCAGGTCCTACTCAGTATTTGAAACGTGAAGTCATCCGCGCTATCGACAATACTAATGTTGCAGGTGCAACAGTAGGTGTATCTATCGACGCAAGCTCATTGACAGCGCAATCTTCACTGGATGTTACATTGGGGCGTGGTGCAAACTTCGTTCAAACTGGTGCGGGTACTGATCGCGTTGTGTTGTTGGGTAACTATGTTGCCGGTACTTACAACACAGTTGAAAACGGTGTGAACCTGAATGCACAATCCACAACTACAGCAACTGCTCGCGTCGTCACGGACACGATCAACCTGGGTGCGGGTGTTGATACACTGGTAACTTACGGTGCGATCAACCTGGCTGGCGCGACTTTGCAAAATATTGAAAACATCACATTAAACTCTGCTGTTGTGATCACTGCTTCTCAATATGCCGCTCTGATCGCTGCTCGCGTAGCACTGAATCTGTCTGGCCCTGCATTGACATTCGTGGGCAATGTTCCACATCAACTGACTATCGTTGATGATATCAATGGTGCAAACAATATTGATCTGTCTTACATCAATATCGCTAGCGGCACTCTGGTTGTGGATACAACATCTTCCTTCACTGCAGCTGCTGGTGTGAATAACAGCACTGTAACCAATGCAGTGACTGGCGCTGGTACTGTTACAACAGGCGTAGTAGGTACTAATCCAGTCAACGGTGGTGGTTCAGCTTTGAACCCAACAGCATTGGTTGCTGGCGGTACATTCACTAGCGCAGCAGGTGTGAACGACAACTTCACAGGCTTGACTGCTACTTTGAGCGGTACAACAGTGACTGGTAACAACGGTGACGTTGATACAATCACATTGGGCGATGCAGCTTCTGTTGCTATCGGCAACGGTGCAGCAGGTGGTACTATCACCAATATCAAAACACTGGCACTGGCTAACGCAACTAACGTCATCACTTTTGCTAATGCTACTACTGGTATCACTACAGTAAATGGCGGCACAGGTAATGACTCTGTTGATTTGACTAACACAGGCAACACATTCCTGGCTGGTAACGTCAATCTGGGCAATAGTGCTACTCCTACAGGTGCTCAACAATTGACACTGGAAGCCAAAACTTACACTGGTACATTCAGTGCTGGTACCGGTACAGCTGATACATTGGTTGCAACAGGCGCCAATATCTCTGGTGCAAATATTGCCAATTTTGACATCCTGCAATTGGGTGGTGGTGCAACAACAACTTTGACAGCAGCGCAATACAATGCTTTCACAACTGTTACTGCAGCTGCCGCAGGTGACGTAGTTACTCTGACTACTGCTGGCGCGATTACAGGCACAACATTGACTGGTACAGTTGGTGTGGAATCTTACAATCTGGCCAACGGTACAAACACTGTAACTCTGGCTTTGTCTAATGCTAACCAAACCTTCACTGGTGGTACAGGTAACGATTCCTTCACTACTACCTTTGCTAACTTGGCTTACAAAGTAATCAATGGTGGTTTGGGTACTGATACAGTCACTGTAACTGACGCAGTTGGTGCAGCGTTTAGCCTGGCAGCAGCAGGTGCAGCGGGTGCGACATTGACTGGTGTTGAAGTTGTGAACTTCAATGGTGCTACTGGTGGTGCAAACACTGTAACTATGTTTAGCGGTGCGGCTACAGTGAACACAACTGGTGGTACTTTCCTTCTGGGTTCTGGTGGTCAAACACTGACAGCAACTGGTGGCGTTACAGTAACTGGCGGTGCTGGTACAGATACAATCACATTGTCTTCTGGTAACGACACTGTCTTCGCTGCTGGTTCCTTGTTCGGCAACAACATCGATACCGTTGCTAACTTCAAGGTTGCTGGTACTGACGTGTTCAAGACAGGCACAACAGCAACAACATTGAGCGCGCTGAACATCGCTAATGCTGACGTATCCACTCTGGCAGCAGCAATTGCAACGGCAGCGCAAGCTGCTGGTGCAACTCTGGCAACTAATACCCAGGCTTACATCATCACTGTAGCCGCAGGTACAGCAGCTGGTACTTATGCCTTCCAAAACATCGGTGCAGGCTCAGCAACAACTGTTGGCAATGATGACTTTATCGTTAAACTCGTTGGTGCAGGTACTATCATCGCCGGCGACTTTAGCGCTTAATTCAGTAAGTTATGCAAAAAAATGGGTAGCTTGCTACCCATGCAACAGGGAGAGAACATCCTCCCTGTTGTTGAAAAATAAAAACCCACCTCTGCAAAGCGGTGGGTTTTTTTATAATTTGTTAGTATATGTTCCTGGCAATTATTTACGTATAGAACAAGCTTGCATCAGGCTGTTATGGGCTGACCACAAAATCCTGTCTTACTCAATAATTATTCGGAACACAGAACTCCATACTGCTGCCTTGTCATGACTATCAAGAAACCTAATCGGAATGATCCCTGTACTTGCGGCAGTGGAAAAAAATACAAGCAATGTTGCATGCTTGCAGAGGAGCTGAAACGCACTGAAGCAGAAAAACAAAAGCAACAAATACCAGGACAGATCGCTCATTTGCTGGAGCAAGCCATGCTCTTGCATCGTAATGGCCAGATAGAGGAAGCCAGGAAAGCCTATCAAGGTATCCTCCAGCTCAATCCAGCTCATCCAGATGCATTACATCTCTATGGCGTGACCGCTCACCAAATCCGAGATTACAGTCAGGCGATACAATTCATACAATTGTCCTTGCAAGCGAACCCTGGCAATTTCTTTGCCTTGAACAATCTGGGCGCAGCCTTGCGTGAAAATGGCCAGGCTGAGCAGGCATTGCATTGCTTCCAGCAAGCCTGCAAACTCAAACCTGATTACGCCGAGGCGCATAGCAATATTGGCAATGTGTATAAAGATACCGGCGATATGGATAAGGCTATCCTGGCCTACCGACATGCCCTCAGTTTGAACTCAGCCCTGGCAGAACCCTGGAATAATCTCGCCCTGATCCATCAAAAGCACAAGGACTTGCAGAGTGCCATACAGTGCGCAGAACGTGCTGCTGCCTTGCAGCCAGATATGGCTGAAATTAATAATACCCTGGGTAATATTTATAAAGATGCTGGTCAGAATGCACGGGCGCTGACCAGCTATCAGCGAGCACTTGCACTAGACCCGCAGCAAGGTAATGCGGCCCATTTTATTAATGTACTTAGTGGTATGACTAGTACACAAGCGCCAGTCAACTATGTCAGCAAGGTTTTTGACGACTATGCAGAGCGTTTTGACCAGCATTTGCAAGAAGTGCTCGAATATAAGATCCCGACTGTCATCGGCCAGCAGTTAAGGCAAATGAAAGTGGCTGGCAAGGCAAACTGGCGCATTCTTGACCTGGGCTGCGGTACAGGTCTGGTGGCACAAGAACTTGCTGGCGTGGCAGAGCACATTGTTGGCGTTGACTTGTCAGAAAAAATGCTGCTGAAGGCGCAAGAGAGAAAGTTGTATCACAGATTGATACAGGCTGATTTGCTGAGCATGACCAGGCAAGAACTGCTTGCCAGTTATGAGCTGGTGACAGCGGCTGATGTATTTGTTTATCTGGGACAGCTAGATGCCATCGTTGCGGAAATAAGCCGCTTGCTGGTGATTGATGGTTTATTTGCTTTTTCAGTTGAAGCAGGAGATGCAGACCTGGTGCCTAGTGAGGAGCATCCAGGCTATCAGCTACGTAATAGTGGCCGCTACGCACATCAATTGCCTTATCTGCAAGGCTTGGCTGCTCAGCATGGCTTTACGATATTGCAGTGTCTGCCACAAACCATCAGGATGGAAAACTTGCAGGCGATACCGGGTTACTTGCTGATCTGGCGCAAGCTGACATGAGTTATGCATAATAATGCATGATCCAAGCTTGGGCTTTGAAGCATGTCAGTATTCATTCGCGATATTGCAGGCCAGGTAAACGGATAAGGAAATTGATATTTGTTTATTTTAATGGTGCCTGCTAGCTTTGGCTTAAGTTTCATCAAGTAGTGCACCAGACAGGGCAATGTGGCTGTAGCATGATTTGCCTTCGGTAGAAGCGTAGTGCCGAAAAAAGCGCCATCTGCGTATCCTGCTGATACAATACTGCACTTGATTTTGACCAAAACGCCTACATTTCAGTTTGAGTAATCGTGTTGTGATCAAAATATGATTTGCGATTTAATGCCATCTACGCCTGGCGCTTAACCCATGCCATCAATGGAAATGGGCTTTTTCTAGTTATTGGAGTTTTACTATGTTTCAAAATGCTCAAACCCTGGACAAGAACCTGCATGGCGCTTTGCGCTTTCAACCAGCAGCAGACTTTGCCTTTGCTCGTGGCTTGACCACTGCCCCTTTGGCACCCACAGAAATCCCTGAAGCAGCAGAATACTATCCTGTTCTGTTCTCACAATCCGGTGTATTGAATGCGATTGCGGTACTGGGCTTGAGAGAGCGCAATGTATTCCTGAATGAAAAAAACCAATGGACTGAAGCCTATGTGCCGGTCCATGTACGTCGCTATCCATTTATCCTGGGCCGTATTGGTGATACTGACGAATACCTGTTGGCGGCTGATATGGATGCTCCTCAGTTCAACAACAAAGAAGGTGAACTGGTATTTACAGACAAGGCAGAATTCAATCCACACTTTGCTCAAGTCCTGGAGTTACTGAACAGCTATGAAAAGAACTTGCGCGAAGGCCGTGTTGTCTTGAATGAGCTGGAAACTACCGGTGTATTGGTAGCAAAAGACCTCAACTTCCGTGAAGGCAACGAAGTGCACCTGATCGGTGGTTTCCGTATTGTTGACCGTGAAAAAGTCATGGCACTTGATGATGCTACGCTGGCACGCTGGGTGCGTAATGGCTTGATGTCTTTGCTGGAATTGCATTGGGCATCTTTCCGTCATTTGCCTAAGGTTGCATTGGCATCCTCACGTCCAGCCCAGGTTCAGTAATCTGCGATTGACGAGAACCAGATTGAGAGTAGAAAATGGGGCAGATTTGCCCCATTTTTTTAGACCATATACAAGGTGATTACTTTGAAATTACTGCACGTAGGCTGTGGCCCACAAAACAAGTCAGGAACGACACCCTATTTCCAGTCAAATGACTGGGAGGAAATACGCTTTGATATTGACCCCACAGTCAATCCAGACATACAAGGAACCCTGACCGACATGAGTGCAGTAGAAACTGGTTCCATTGATGCGGTGTTTTCATCACATAATATTGAACACCTGTATCCCCATGAAGTACCTGTAGCAATCAAAGAAATTTTGCGTGTGCTCAAGGATGACGGGATTTTCGTCGTTACTTGTCCCGATCTGGTTTCTGTCTGTAAATTGGTTGCTGAAGACAAATTGCTGGAGCCAGCCTATATCTCTCCGGCTGGTCCGATTTCCCCCCTCGATATACTGTACGGACATCGTGCCGCGATGGAGCGTGGTAATCTTTTTATGGCACATCGCTGCGGTTTCACGCAAAAAGTATTGATGAACCTCTTGGCGGAATTTGGGTTTAAAGCTGTCGTCGCGGCATCGCGACCATCTGCCTTTGACCTGTGGGCAGTCGGTAGCAAAAATGTCAGACCCATTGCTGAAGTTCAAGAACTGTTATTAGCCCAAATTGCAGCAAAATAATTGTTTGCCGGATGCAAAAAAAGAAATCACCAGCCAGGCAAGTGCAGGCAAAGTCAGCGCCTGACAGCGCCAATACCCGTCTCCAAACTGCACAATTGTTGCAGCAGGCATTGGTATTACACCAAAGCGGACAACTGGCAGGGGCTGAGGCTCTTTATCGCCAGATATTGGCAAACGATGCCAGGCATTTTGATGCCTTGCAATTTTTGGGGATGATCTGTCGCAATCGTGGGGAGTTTCAGCAAGCTTTCGATTTATTGAATTCGGCTGCCTCCATCAAGCCTGACCATGTCACCATACACGCGTCGTTAGGCAATGTTTTGCTAGACCTGCAACGTCCTGCAGATGCCATTGCCAGCTATGACCGGTTTTTATCATTTACGCCAGATTTCGCCGAAGTTCTCAACAACAAAGCCAATGCACTCAGTGCCTTGGGCCATGAAGCAGAGGCCATGCTTTGTTATAACCAGGCATTGAGTAAACAAACTGATTTTCCAGATGCCTATTTTAACCGCGGCAATCTATACATGGACATGCGTGATTACGCGCGAGCTTTGCATGATTATGAGCAAGTACTGCAGGGTAACGCGAGTCATTTTCAGAGCTGGAATAATCGTGGCAATGCCTTGCTGAAACTAGAGCGTTTGCCCGAAGCCATGCACAGTTATCAGCAGGGTTTGAGTATCGCACCAGGCAATGCTGAGTTGCATGCTTGTTTGGCGAATGCCTATAAAATTACCGGGCACTTGAATGAAGCTGTCCAGCATTATTCAAAAGTACTGGAATTGAGTGCCACCGGTTTTGTTCGTCAAAATGCCGCCCTGCAATTGGCGATACTGCACCATGTATATGGCAATGCAGTAAATGTAGAATCTTTGCTGCAGGCGGCAAAAGCCATGTTGGACAATGTCCAGGTCAAGGATAGAGGTTCGTTGATTTACTGTGCCTTCATGTTGAAGATATATTTATGGTGGCAGCTGTTCAGGCAACAAACCCAAATCCCTCAGGCAAATGGTGTGCTACATGTCATTGGTGAAAGCCATATGCTGTCTGCCCATAATCTGGTGCTCAGTTATCGCGGGCAAAGCTTGCAATGCAAAGGTTTATGGATAGAGGCTTGCACCCAATGGCGTATTGGCCATGCCGGAGCTAATCATTACCAAGAATTAATGAAGGCTTATTTGCTTGCTGTACCGGAAGCATCCAGCGTCTTGATCATGGTAGGTGAAATTGATTGTCGTATTGACGGCGGCATCTACAAGGCCAACAAAAAAAATATGGAGCCAGGCTTGCCGCAGCGGGTGCAAAAGACGATCTCGGCTTTTTTGCACGCGCTGCTGCTTCATGCGCAGCCACGTAAATTAAAACTTATCATTAGTGGTGTGCCTGCTTACCACATTGATGAAAATGGATTAAGTCAGCAAGACTTGCATGATTTTGGTCAGTTCCTGACCTTATTCAACCTGACTTTGAAGCAGCTGACATTGCAAATGGGCATGGATTTTCTCGATTTGTTTGCCATGACTGATGGTGGAAATGGCAAGGCAAATCAACAATGGCATATTGATGCTCATCACTTGCGGCCAGACGGCATTCTGCAGGCGTTTACCCATCATTTAAGCGTTGCATGAAACTTGCTGAAAGCCGTGCTATTTGCTGCGACTTCCAGAGGTAATAGCGTTTATACTGTGGCAATTCCTTTGGCTCGTATTCCTATCCAATTTGCTCTATGAAAATCCTGTTCGTTCACCAAAATTTCCCTGGCCAGTTTGTGCACCTGGCTCCGGCCCTGGCGGCAGATGCTGGCAATGAAGTTGTGGCTTTGACCATGCAAAAAGGCATTCCATTGTTATGGAATGGGGTCAAGGTTCATTCCTATCAGGTTGCGCGTGGCACAGCGGCCGAAACCCACCCCTGGCTGGCAGACAGCGAGCCCAAAGTTATCCGTGGCGAAGCCGCCATGCGGGCTGCCCTGCAATTGCGTGAGCAAGGTTTTGTGCCGGACGTCATTATTGCTCATCCGGGTTGGGGTGAAAGCCTGTTCTTGAAAAAAGTGTGGCCCAAGGCCAGGTTGGGCATCTATGCAGAATTCTTTTATCATGCGCATGGGGCAGACGTAGGCTTTGACCCTGAGTTTTCTTCCGACAGCATAGAGCAAGCATGCAAGATACAACTCAAGAATATCAATAATCTCTTGCATATGGAAATAGCAGATGCCGCCATTTCACCTACACACTGGCAAGCCAGTACATTTCCGTCGGCCTTCCGTGAGCACATCAGCGTCATCCATGACGGCATCAATACCGACCTGGTTGCCCCCAACCCTGCCGTTGCATTGACCCTGGGTGGCGGTTTGACCTTGACGCGTGATGATGAAGTCATCACCTTCGTCAATCGTAACCTTGAACCATATCGTGGTTACCACATATTCATGCGTGCCTTGCCACAAATCTTGGCTCAGCGCCCTAATGCCCAGGTGTTGCTGGTGGGGGGGGATGATGTCAGTTATGGCGCCAAGTCAGCCAGCGGCCAATCATGGAAAGAGATATTCCTTAAAGAGGTCAGTCCACTGTTGCCGGAAGAGGCGCGCAAGCGTATCCACTTCCTCGGCAATATTCCTTATCAGCATTTTATTCCTCTGTTGCAGTTGTCACGCGTCCATGTGTACCTGACCTATCCCTTCGTACTGTCCTGGAGTTTGCTGGAAGCAATGAGCGTTGGATGTGCCATTGTGGCGTCGGATACCCAGCCTTTGCGGGAAGCCATACGCCATAATGAGACCGGCAGGTTGGTAGATTTCTTTGATGTGGCGGGGCTGGCGCAAGAGGTTTGTGATTTGCTGGAGCAGCCGGAAGAGCGCCAGCGCCTAGGGGAGAATGCCCGCCGTTTTGCCTGTGAATTCTATGATTTGCAAAAAGTTTGCTTGCCCGCTCAACTGGAATGGGTGAATACCTTAGCTGAAGACACAAAAGTTAACATTCAAAATGAGATATCTGCACAGCCGCTTGTAAACACGATCGTAATTGAGTTAAAATGAAGCTGTAGCCAGCAAGACCATTAAAGAACTCGGCGCCCCGCAACGGATATTGCGGGGCGTTTTTTTTCGTTCGTACACATTCTCACCTATCTGTGCCCACAAACTCCCTGCGGTAGCAAATCATGGCTGACTTCAGGATGCCTATCTCCATAGCAAGAATTGGAAAATTCCCATACTTCAGGCAGTAGCTCGCATACCAGTATTTATCTGTTCAGCCAGGGAAACCAGTGTCACAAGAAACAATTTTGCCAAATGAATAAATTCCATTTGCACAAAAATTCTTATGAAATGATTAAATGAGGGAGTATGTGAGAAATAGCAAGAGTGTCCCCGCAAAAAAAGCTCAAATTTTTATATACAGGTAGGAGTATATGAAATTAACGGACTTTGATACACGAAACACGTTTTAAAAGCGTAAAACTTATGTTACGCTTTCGAAAAATGTGATGTACGTCACATTTAATTGAGTTGTGAACGAGGATAATGCCGCCTTGCCTTACAAATGCAGAATATGCAGATGAGTATTGCTACTCCAGAGCGTATTCACCCGGCGGTTACCTTTTAAATTGCGTTGTTTTTAGTACTTCAATGTGCAAAGAATACAAATGATCTCGAAATTAAAACTTCCACAAACGGAAATCGCACAAGTCTTGATGACTTTTAAAAGTGCTTTCAGGACCGTTGGCATTTTCAGCGCTATCATCAATCTTTTGATGTTAGCACCTTCCCTGTATATGTTACAGGTTTACGATCGTGTTTTGCAAAGTCGCAACGAAATCACCTTGTTGATGTTGACATTGCTGATGCTGGGTGCTTATGCCTTGATGAGTGCACTCGAATATATTCGCAGTTTTGTGCTGATACGTCTTGGCGCCAAGCTCGATATGCAAATGAACAAACGTATCTATACCGCTGCATTTGAGCAAAACCTGAAGCGTGGTGGCGGCAATGCAGGCCAGGCTTTGCAGGATTTGACACAAATTCGCCAGTTCCTGACCGGCGCTGGTTTGTTTGCCTTCTTTGATGCACCCTGGTTTCCTTTCTACCTGGCAGTGATCTTCATGTTTGATGCCTACCTGGGCTTGTTTGCTCTGGCAGCAGTGATCATCATGGTGATATTGGCCTATGCCAATGAAGTCGTCTCCAAGAAGCCGCTGACCGAAGCCAATACCATGGCCATCATTTCCAGCAATCTGGCAACCAATAATCTGCGCAATGCCGAAGTTATTGAAGCCATGGGCATGTTGCCTAACCTGATGTCGCGCTGGTTCAAGTTGCATGGCCGTTTCCTGCAATTGCAGGCAGAAGCGAGCGAAAAGTCAGGCATTATCACCGCCTTGAGTAAATTTGTCCGCGTCGCGGTACAGTCTCTGGTATTGGGTTTTGGTGCCTTGCTGGTTATCGAAGGCAAGATGTCACCAGGTATGATGATTGCTGGTTCGATTTTGCTGGGTAAAGCAACTGGCCCTATCGACCAACTGATCGGTGTATGGAAACAATGGAGCACAGTCAAAGGTGCTTATGGCCGTTTGAATGAATTGCTGGGTGCCAACCCACCACGTCAGGCTGGCATGAATTTGCCCAAGCCTCTGGGTGCCTTGTCTGTTGAAGGTGTGACAGCTGCGCCCCCTGGTTCTACAGTTGTGGTTGTCAAAGGTTTGACGATGGCATTGCAACCTGGTGATGTACTCGGCGTGATTGGGCCTTCAGGTTCAGGTAAATCCACGTTGGCGCGTTTGCTGGTGGGTGTCTGGCCAGCCGCTGTAGGTAAGGTGCGCCTGGATGGTGCCGATATCTACCAATGGAATAAAGACCAGCTCGGCCCTAACATTGGCTACCTGCCGCAAGACATAGAATTGTTTGGCGGTACTGTGGCAGAAAATATTGCACGCTTTGGTGAAGTTGATTCTGAGAAAGTGATACTGGCTGCCAAGCGTGCTGGTGTGCATGAATTGATCTTGCATTTCCCGCAAGGTTACGATACCCGCCTGGGTGATGGTGGTGCGGGTTTGTCTGGTGGTCAAAAACAACGTTTAGGTCTGGCGCGTGCCATGTACGACGATCCATCCCTGCTGGTACTGGATGAACCAAATTCCAACCTGGATGATGCTGGAGAGCAGGCCCTGGTCCTGGCCGTCAATGATCTGCGTCAACGTGGCAAGACCATCGTTCTGATCACTCACCGCACAACGATTCTGGGTGCTACTACCAAGCTCTTGTTGTTACGTGATGGTGTGGCACAAGCCTTCGGTCCGCGTGACCAGGTTCTGGCTGCTTTGAATCAGGCAAATCAACAGCAAATGCAACAAGCTCAGCAAGCCGCAGCAGCACAACAAGCTGCCCAGCAAGCACAACAGCAAAATGGTTTGCAAGCTGCGGCAACGGAGCCGCCAGCAGATACACAGGCAAGAATTAATGCCAGTGCGCAAGAGCAAGCAACTGCTACAGCTGCAGAACAGGAGTAATCATGAAAAATGCATTGGTTAAGAAAAATGATGTCACAGATGTGGCAACCCATAATGTAGAGATACTGGAAGTCAACACGGATGCGCGTAGCTATTCCCGCATGGGCTGGATCATCATTCTGGTGGGCGTAGTTGGTTTCTTGCTGTGGGCATTTACGGCAAAGCTGGACAAGGGCGTGCCTATGAGTGGCAACGTTGCAGTAGCTTCCAGCCGTAAAGTTATCCAGCATCAGACAGGTGGCACAGTGGATGAAATCCTGGTCAAGGATGGCGATGTCGTCAAGGCTGGTCAAGTCTTGCTGAAAATGAACAATGTCAGCGCCAAGTCAAATGCAGAAATCACCAGGGTGCAATTGTTCACGGCCCAGGCGGTAGAAGCAAGATTGCTGGCCGAACGTGCAGGTGCAAAGTCCATCAGTTTCCCCAAGGAATTGGATGAAGCGAAAAGTGATCCCCGCGTTGCCAACGTCATTTTGCTGCAACAGCAATTGTTCACTACACGTCAGATTTCCATACAAAGTGAGCTGGGTGCAGTGGATGAAAATATTGCTGGTATGAAATCGCAACAAAAAGGCCTGGAAGAATCCATGGTCAGCAAGAAGCAGCAGCAACAATTCCTCAAGGAACAGCTCGATGGTATGCGCGATCTGGCCAAGGAAGGCTATATTGCCCGCAATCGTCTGCTGGACCTGGAACGCACTTATGCGCAAGTGAATGGCAGTATTTCTGAAGACTTGGGCAATATGGGCCGTGTCTCGCGCCAGATCATGGAAATGGGCTTGCGTAAAGCTCAGCGTCAGCAAGACTATCAAAAAGAAATCCGTACGCAATTGTCTGACGTGCAAAAAGAAGCAGAAGCTTTGCAAAACCGTCTGACCGCGCTGGACTTTGATCTGAACAATGTCATGGTAAAAGCACCAGTGGCAGGTACTATCGTAGGCCTGAATGTATTCACCAAAGGGGCGGTAGTTCCTAGTGGTTACAAACTGATGGAAATGGTGCCTCTGGATGATGCACTGATAGTCGAAGCCAGTTTGCCAGTCAACCTGGTTGACAAGGTACATGCCGGCTTGAAGACAGAGTTGATTTTCTCTGCATTCAACTCCAACACTACGCCGCATATTCCGGGTGTCATTACCCAGGTATCTGCTGACCGTACTGTGGAAGAAAGAACTGGCCAGGCTTTCTATAAAGTGCGTGCAGAAGTCACACCTGAAGGCAAGAAGCTGCTCGCCAATCTGCAAGTTCGCCCAGGTATGCCAGTTGAATTATTCGTCAGCACGGGTGGTCGCACCATGATGAATTACTTGTTGAAACCTGTGCTTGACCGCGCTCATTCTGCCTTGACTGAGGAGTAATCATGAAAAAATCATGGAAGCGTCTCAATTTGATTGCCGCCGCCTGCAGCGTCCTCGTGATGTCAGCAGGCCAGGCACAAGCCATGGGCTTGTTGCAAGCCTATGAGGCGGCGTTGATGAATGATCCATCTTATCGTGCCGCTGTATCCGAAAATACGGCTGGCAAAGAGTACAAGAATATTGGTCGTTCCGGCTTGCTGCCTACAGTGCAATACGTTTATGGCACCAGCAAAAACAAGGCTGAAATCACTGCTCCCCAGCAATTAAGTCAGTTTAGCCCGGTGGTCCAAATCACCAATGATTACGACTACACCAGTATTAGCAGCTCTCTTTCACTGCGTCAGGTATTGTTCAGCCTGGATGCGACGGCGCGTTACAGACAAGGTATAGCCCAGACCAATTATAGCGATGCGATATTTTCTGCGCGCAGCAAGGATTTGATCGTTCGTCTGGTGACTTCTTATGCCGATGTCAAATTCTCCGAGGATCAGCTGGATTTGTTCCGTGCACAAAGAGATGCCTATGCGGAACAAAAGCGTATTAATGAACGCATGTTTGAAAAAGGCGAAGGCACCAGGACTGACATGCTGGAAACCCAGGCCAAACTGGATGTCGCTGAAGCCCAGGTCATAGAAGCACAAGACACGCTGCTGAATGCAAGAAATACTTTTTCTGCCATCATTGGTAGTGAAGTGCAACAACTCGATGGCTTGCGCCCCGAGTTCAATGTCATGCCAGGGTCACTGTCAAGTTTCGATGACTGGATGACTATCGCTGCAGAAAACAATCCTGAGATCGCCGCCGCCAAGTTTTCCCTTGAAACTGCAGAATTGGAAATTGACAAGAGTAAAGCCGGGCATACACCAAGACTGGACCTCAATGTTGGTTACAATCGTGGTCTGTCCGATAGTTTAAATAACCGAACCCAGGATCAAACTGTCAAAAGCATAGGCGTGCAATTGGTGATACCGATTTATTCAGGTGGCTATGTTAATGCGGTAAGCAACCAGTCTGTCGCCAACCGCGACAAGGCCAGGGCTGACCTGGATGGCACACGCAATCGTATCTCTATAGAGTTGCGCAAGCAATATAACGCAGTACAAACCAGCCTGACCAAGATCGCTGCCTTGCAAAAATCGGTCAATTCATCTACCTTGCTGGTTGAAGCAACCAAGCAAAGCGTCAAGGGTGGTGTGCGTATCAATCTTGATGTGCTGAGTGCAGAGCAGCAATTGGTGGCCTCCAAGCGTGACCTGGCCCAGGCTAAATACAATTACCTGATCAGTTTCCTGAGACTGCGTGTGACCGCTGGCAATATCACTGTCGATGATATCCAGGCAGTTGGCGCTTACTTTTCACCCATGACCTGAGCGGGCTTGGAATTGTAATCAGCCATTGATGGCGAAGACATAAAAAAACGGCACATCCTTGAAAGATGTGCCGTTTTTATTTTCTGCTAGAGATCAGCCCGCCAGTTTTTTCTTCAGCAATTCATTGACCTGGGCTGGGTTACCCTTGCCCTTGGTTGCCTTCATTGCCTGACCGACCAGGGAGTTGAACGCCTTTTCTTTGCCGGCGCGATATTCATCGACAGATTGCTGATTTGCAGCCATGACTTCATCGATGATTTTTTCCAGTGCGCCAACATCAGAAATCTGTTTCAAACCTTTAGCTTCAATCACCTGATCCGCCAGGTTGACATCAGTAGATGGCGCCTGCCACATGGCAGCAAACACTTCCTTGGCAATCTTGTTGGAAATCGTGCCATCAGCGATACGCTGCAGCAACACCGCCAACTGTGCAGCCGTCACCGGAATAGCGCTGATATCCAGGCCTTCACGGTTCAGGGTTGCTGCCACATCGCCCATCATCCAGTTCGCAGCAGGCTTGGCTTGCGCGGCACCAGCAGCAGCTACCACAGCTTCAAAATATATTGCCATGCCTTTGGATTGCGTCAGAATGGTCGCATCGTACTCAGGCAAACCGAATTGCTCGATAAAGCGCTGGCGCATGGCGGATGGCAGCTCAGGCATGGTGGCGCGTACTTGTTCTATCCATTCACGGCTGATTTTCAATGGTGGCAGATCAGGGTCAGGGAAGTAACGATAGTCCATCGAATCTTCCTTGTCGCGCATTTTCACCGTGACTTTCTTATCCGGGTCATACAGGCGCGTTTGCTGAATGACTACACCGCCATCTTCAATCAATTCAATCTGGCGACGCACTTCATAATTGATTGCTTCTTCCAGAAAACGGAAAGAGTTCAGGTTCTTGATTTCACAACGCGTGCCAAATTCTTTTTGACCAACCGGGCGTACAGAAACGTTGGCATCGCAACGGAAAGAACCTTCCTGCATATTGCCGTCACAGATATCCAGCCAGGTCACCAGCGAATGCAGCGATTTGGCATAAGCGACTGCTTCGGCAGCGCTGCGCATGACTGGCTCGGTAACGATTTCGAGCAAAGGTGTACCGGCGCGGTTCAGATCTACTCCTGTCATGCCTTCGGTGATGCCATGCATGGATTTGCCAGCATCTTCTTCCAGGTGGGCGCGCGTCAGTTCTATATTCCTGAACTCAGTCTTGCCATCTTTTTCAAATACACAAGGGACGAAACCGCCTTGGACTACCGGGATTTCAAACTGGCTGATCTGATAGCCTTTAGGCAGGTCAGGGTAGAAATAATTTTTACGGGCAAAGATAGATTCCGGTGCGACCAATGCACCAACGGCCAGACCAAACTGTATGGCTTTTTCCACTGCACCTTTATTCATGACAGGTAACACACCAGGCAAGGCCAGATCAACCGGGCTGGCCTGGGTATTCGGTTCGGCACCAAATTGTATTGAAGAGCCGCTGAAAATTTTTGAGTTGGTCTTGAGTTGCGCATGCGTCTCAAAACCGATAACGACTTCCCATTGCATAATATTTCCTCGTCTTATCTTTAACTTATTGCGCCCGTTCGTCTGCAAGCGGGCAGCACATCAATTCATCTCATTATTCGTAGGTACAAAGCCCGGTTCTGGTATTCACCGTCAGCTCTGAAAAATTCCTGCGTGAGCCACATAGCGCAGGGCAAGTAGGCTTGATATGCAGGGCATCGCCTTCACGTTCCAGGCGTATGCTGCATTGCGAGCCGCGGTCTACATCATACCCACGCTTCTGCCTTGCTGACTGGGCATTCCTGAGACGTATGCGCCAGCCTTTTTCTGTCAATTCTGCTGTCAGGTCATCGTCAGTATCTATGCTGCATTCATGTCCGCGATTGCTGCGAAATACAGATGATTCCCATTGAAACTCAATGACCTGCGTACCATTCAATTGCATACGTACCTGATCACTGTAAAGCAGGCGCTCACCATCAGCATCTTCCTGCAACGTTTGTGTGCAGGCAATATGTGTGTCCAGTGTCTGTGCCGACAAAGTTCCACATATCAGCCACATGGCTGCGCCCAGGAAGATTTTCAAGCTCATACAGGGCTGCGCGTATGCCAGTCAGTGGCTTGCTGGAACTGATGCGCCACATTCAGCAATTTCGCTTCATCATAATAATTGCCTATGATTTGCAAGCCTACCGGGCGCTTGGCATTCTTTTCGCCCTGGCCAAAACCGCAAGGGATGGACATGCCAGGCAAGCCTGCCAGACTGGTCGAGAGCGTGAAAATATCAGCCAGGTAGTTAGCGACCGGATCATCTGCCTTGGAGCCCAGATCCCAGGCCACGGTCGGCGCTACCGGACCCATGATGACATCACATTTCTCAAACGCTGCAGCAAAATCTTGCGCGATCAGGCGGCGTATTCTTTGTGCCTGCAAATAATAGGCATCATAGTAACCGTGCGACAGTACATAAGCACCGACCAGGATACGGCGCTTGACTTCAGCACCAAAACCTTCAGCACGTGACTTTTTGTACATCTCATTCAAGTCTTTGTAATCGGCCGCACGATGGCCATAACGCACACCATCAAAACGACTCAGGTTTGAAGACGCTTCTGCCGGTGCAATCACATAATACACAGGGATGGACAATTCGGTTTTTGGCAGAGAGATTTCTACCAGTGTCGCGCCCAGCTTTTCATATTCAGCCAGCGCAGCACGTACTGCCTGTTCCACATCTGCAGCCAGGCCAGCAGAGAAAAATTCTTTTGGTACACCGATGCGCAGACCTTGCAAAGACTTGTTCAGGTCACGGTTGAAATCTTCTTTTTTGCGTTCCAGCGAAGTCGAATCTTTCTCGTCAAAACCTGTCATCGCATTCAGCAGGATGCCGCAGTCTTCGGCGGTCTGGGCGATAGGGCCACCCTGATCCAGTGAAGAGGCGAAAGCGATCATGCCGTAACGCGATACGCTGCCATAAGTAGGCTTGATACCGGTGACGCCGCAAAAGGATGCCGGTTGACGGATGGAGCCACCGGTATCGGTAGCAGTCACTGCGGGTGCCAGACGCGCAGCAATCGCTGCTGCCGAGCCACCAGAAGAACCACCAGGTACGGCAGTTTGGTCCCAGGGGTTTTTCACTGCGCCAAAATAAGAGTTTTCATTCGATGAACCCATGGCGAATTCATCGCAATTCAATTTGCCCAGTGTGACCGTGCCTGCTTTATTGAACAGCTCAACGACAGTAGCGTCAAAAGGGCTGACATAATTTTCCAGCATGCGCGAACCGGCAGTCGAACGCCAGTCGCGTGTCACGAAAATATCTTTATGGGCGATAGGTACGCCCGTCAATACACCTGCATCTCCACTGGCCAGGCGTGCATCGGCAGCCGCCGCCTGTTGCAAAGTCCATTCAGGATTCACATGAAGGAAGGCATTCAGGTCACTGGCCGCAATACGGCCCAGATAATGCTGTGCAAGTTCGGTGGCGGATACCTGCTTGCTTTGCAGCAGGGCGGATAATTGCGAAATTGTTTTGGTATGCATAAGTGAAATATGACTTATTCAGTCTCAATAACCTGGGGGACGAGGTAAAAGCCATCTTGTGTGGCTGGCGCTGGCTTTTGATAATGTTCGCGATGATTACTTTCAGTAACCACGTCTTCGCGCAGGCGCAAAGCCATTTCTGGCAGCAGGGCGGCGATAGGATGACTCAGAGGAGCCACACCTGTGGTATCCACCGCCTTTAATTGTTCAACCAGAGAGAAAATACCATTCAGTTTCTCAAGTGTAGCAGTCGATTCTTCCAGGGAGGTTTCTATATTTGCCAAATTGGCAATTCTTTTCACATCTTCAAGTGTCAGTGACATAGTTCAGGGGCGCATTTTTGCGCGAAAAAGAGTGTCAAAAAATACATAATCCGATATACCACCAAAAGCTTAATTTAGGTGTTGGTATCAAATAAATTTAAACAGATTATAAGGTAGAATGGCGGGTTAATGCCCTAAATGGCTTGCTAAATCCCCTAACATGCTTAGTTACACTCAGTTATGCTTAGATTCGAGACGGCTGGCTGGTTTCCGGTGAAAACGGGTGGGGGTAAAAATTCGGTCGCGCAACCTGATGAAGCGGGTTGAGCCCACAATCAGTTAAACACAGGACAATACATGTTTGGTTTTTTACGTAGTTATTTTTCAAATGATCTGGCGATCGATCTGGGAACAGCCAACACGCTGATTTATGTACGTAGCCAGGGTATCGTGCTCGATGAGCCATCCGTAGTCGCGATCCGTCAGGAAGGCGGCCCCAACGGTAAAAAGACAATTCAGGCAGTAGGTAAAGAAGCCAAGCAGATGCTGGGCAAGGTGCCGGGTAATATTGAAGCTATCCGCCCCATGAAAGATGGTGTGATTGCCGACTTTACCGTCACCGAGCAAATGCTCAAGCAATTTATCCGCATGGTGCATGACACCAAGTTCTTTAAGCCGTCCCCACGCATCATTATTTGCGTACCTTGCGGTTCTACCCAGGTAGAACGCCGTGCGATTCGTGAATCTGCCCTGGGAGCCGGTGCTTCCCAGGTGTATCTGATTGAAGAACCCATGGCGGCTGCGATAGGCGCTGGTTTGCCAGTGTCTGAAGCAACTGGTTCCATGGTGGTCGATATCGGTGGCGGTACGACTGAAGTGGGTATTATTTCCCTGGGTGGCATGGTCTACAAGGGTTCGGTCCGTGTAGGCGGTGACAAGTTTGACGAAGCCATCGTTAACTACATCCGCCGCAACTACGGCATGTTGATCGGTGAGCAAACTGCTGAAGCCATCAAAAAGGCGATCGGCTCCGCTTTCCCGGGTTCCGAAGTCAAGGAAATGGAAGTCAAAGGACGTAATCTGTCCGAAGGCATCCCACGTTCCTTCACGATTTCCAGCAATGAAATCCTGGAAGCCCTGACAGATCCGCTGAATAACATCGTTTCTGCCGTTAAAAACGCGCTGGAACAAACGCCACCAGAACTGGGCGCTGATATTGCTGAAAAAGGCATGATGCTGACAGGTGGTGGCGCACTCTTGCGTGATCTCGATCGCTTGCTGATGGAAGAAACCGGCCTGCCGGTGATCGTTGCTGAAGATCCATTGACTTGCGTGGTCCGTGGTTCTGGCATGGCACTGGAGCGTATGGATAAGCTGGGCTCTATCTTCTCTTACGAGTAAGCCTGTGCCATCCGGGAGCGTGGCAGCCAGCGACTGGCTGCAGCTCTTATTTGATGCAGCCTGCTTTCAGCCTTGAGTGCTGAAGCCAGGCTGAATTGATTGCCAATTTAAATGCTTGTTGCGCTGTTCATTGAGAAACACCGGTAAAGTATGGATTACAGCCCACCACCACTCTTCAAGCAAGGCGCCTCTGCGCGCGTCAGAGTGGTTTTCTTTGCCGTCCTGGCAATTTTCCTCTTGGTCGTTGATGCCCGCCTGAAATCACTGACCCTGGTCAGGCAGATTTTGGGTAGTGTGCTCTATCCTGTGCAGATGGTCGCTGTCATGCCACGCGATACCATCAAGCGCATGTCAGATTATTTTGTCTCAGTCACCGCACTGGAAAAAGAAAATACCCAGTTAAAGCGACAGCAAACCCAGAACGCCGATAGCCTGCAGCAAAGCGGGCATTTGATGGCAGAAAATACTCATTTGCGCAAATTGCTGGATGCGCGTGAGCGCCTGCAAGTTAAATCTGTCATGGCAGAGATTATTTACGATGCCCGTGACCCTGCCACCCGCAAAGTGATTATCGACCGCGGCATCAAACATGGTATCGCCCTGTCCCAGCCCGTGATTGATGACAAGGGCGTAGTCGGCCAGGTGACCAGGGTATTTCCGCTGACGGCAGAAGTGACTTTGCTGACAGATAAGAACCAGGCGATACCTGTACAAATCCTGCGCAATGGCTTGCGCAGCGTGGCCTATGGGCGCGGCCAGTCCAGCTATCTGGACATGCGCCTGACCACCAATGCCGATATACAAAATGGCGATCAACTGGTGACGTCGGGCATAGATGGTGTCTATCCTCCGGGCCTGGCAGTCGCCAAGGTCATGCAGGTGGAAAACAAGGCCAATACCACATTTGAAAGCATACTTTGCGTGCCGACTGCCGGCATAGACCGCAATAAGCAATTACTGGTCTTGCTGATTTCTACCGATAATTTGCCACGCCCGGATACTGAAGACGTGCGTGCCAAGAAAGAAAAACTCAATCGCAAGGTAACCCGTGATGCTGCCGCGCCAGCATCTGATACCAAGCCCGTAGACCAGCCCATGAAAGATTTACCGGTCAAGGAAAACACAGCGAAAGACACTCCACCCAAGGAAGCCGCGGCCAAGGATGTTCCAGCGACACCTGCCAAGGAGCCCACACCATGAATAGCCCGCATTACATACTCTTGCCGGTCAATCCGGTATTCATCGCCCTCAGTTTTGCGGTGGCTTTTTTTCTCAATTTCCTGCCCTGGGGTGGTTGGATAGGTGTGCCGGATGTGGTGGCTCTGGTGCTGGTATTCTGGACCATACATCAGCCGCGTAAAGTCGGTATAGGCGTGGCATTTGCCATGGGCTTGCTGATGGATGTGCACGATTCCATCTATATGGGTGAAAACGCCCTGGCCTACACCTTGTTGTCCTACTTCGCCATCATGATACACAGGCGTGTGCTGTGGTTCCATCCGCTGACACAAACCCTGCATGTCTTTCCCTTGTTCCTGTTCGCGCAACTGGTGCAGCTGGCTGTGCGTATGCTGGTGGCACCGGATGCCAATTTCCCTGGCTGGGCTTACTTTACGGTCAGCCTGGTCACCACCATCCTGTGGCCACTTGCCACCTTGCTGTTGCTGGCACCACAAAGGCGGGCGATAGATAAAGACGATACCCGTCCTATCTAGTCCTGCTGTTATCCGATTGCTGCCTGTTTCACCTTTTTCACTATGACAGAACTTAAGAACACGGAACGCGAACTGCATCACTTCCGCATGCGCCTGATTTTCATCGGTGTCTTCGTAGTCCTGTGTTTTGGCGCCTTGATTTCCCGTTTTGTCTGGCTGCAAATCATCAAGCACAATGACTATGCCCTGCTGGCAGACGAGAACCGTATCGACATCGTCCCGGTGGTGCCTAATCGTGGTCTTATCACCGACAGAAATGGGGTGGTGCTGGCACGTAATTATTCTGCCTATACGCTGGAAATCACTCCTTCAAAAATCAGCAAGGACATGGATGTGCTGATTGATGAACTGGCCATGCTGGTGGATATACAAGCCAAGCACCGCAAACGCTTTCGCAAATTGCTGGAAGATTCAAAAAGCTTCGAGAGCCTGCCCATCCGCACCCGCCTCACCGATGATGAGGTCGCCAGGTTTACTGCGCAGCGTTTCCGCTTTCCTGGCGTCGATATTCAGGCCCGCCTGTTCCGCCAATATCCCCAGGGGGATTCGGCTTCCCATGTCATCGGCTACATAGGTCGCATCAGCCCCAAGGATGCTGAGATCATCGATGAAATGGAAGATGCTGCCAACTACAATGGCACGGATTACATAGGCAAAGAGGGCCTGGAAAAAAGCTACGAAAAAATCCTGCACGGCAATACCGGTTTTGAAGAGGTGGAAGTTGCTGCGGGTGGCAGGGCCGTGCGTGTACTGTCCCGTTCTGCACCGACCTCAGGCAAGAACCTGATCTTGTCCGTCGATATAGAATTGCAAAAAGTCATAGAAGAAGCCTTTGGTGATAGGCGTGGTGCACTGGTGGCCATAGAACCTGAGACGGGTGACGTGCTGGCCTTTGTTTCCAAGCCTACTTATGATCCCAATCTGTTTGTCGAGGGCATAGACCAGCAAAGCTGGACTGAGCTCAATACCTCAGAAGACAAACCCCTGTTGAACCGGCCGTTGACGGGAGCTTATCCACCAGGATCGACTTACAAGCCCTTCATGGCGCTGGCAGCACTCGAGCTGGGTAAGCGCACTACCTCGCAGGCGATTGCTGACCCAGGCTATTTTACTTTTGGTAACCATACCTTCAAGGATGATAAAGCCGGTGGACATGGTATGGTAGATATGTACAGATCCATCGTGCAATCCTGCGATACCTACTATTACATGCTGGCCAATGATCTGACCGTGGACGTCATGCACGACTTCATGGCACCGTTTGGCTTTGGTCAAAAGACCGGCATAGATCTGGAACATGAACGTACCGGCTTATTGCCATCGACGGCCTGGAAGCGGGCAGCCTTCAAGAAGCCTGAACAAAAGCGCTGGGTCCTGGGGGACACGATATCTCTGGGCATAGGCCAGGGGCAAAATACCTTTACTCCTTTGCAAATGGCGCATGCCATGGCGACGCTGGCGAATAATGGTGTGATCATGAAGCCGCATCTGGTGAAGATGACGGAAGACCCACAAACTCGGCAAAGAGTGCTGACCGTTCCCAAGGAAACTGCCCGTATTCCCCTGAAACAGGAAAATATAGATTTCATTAAAAACGCCATGGTGGGGGTTACAAAGGAAGGTACTTCCGCCAAAGTCTTCCTCGGTGCTGAATATATTTCCGGCGGCAAGACCGGTACGGCACAAGTGGTGGGTATCAAGACGGGCGAGAAATATAATGCCAAGAAAATAGCTGCACGACATGTAGACCACTCCCTGTATACCGCCTTTGCACCGGCAGACAAACCCAAGATTGCGATTGCCATCATTGTAGAAAACGGTGGTTTTGGTTCTGAGGCAGCTGCACCGATTGTGCGCAAGGCGCTAGATTATTATCTGCTGGGCAAACGCCCGAAGGACAAGGATAGCAAGGACAATGTACCGCCGCAGCCCAAGCCGCAAAGTGACATGGCCCTGTATCGCTCTGATGCGGAAGTCAAGGCACCTGCCGAGCCTGATCCAGGTCCCAAGCCAGGTGGTGAAACCACGGGGAACAAGGATTGATCATGCAAAAAAATGGTATTAACTGGCGTTTCATACGCTCCCACATTTTCGTGTTCGATGCGACCCTGGCGATCCTGGTGTTTCTCATCATGTCCATCGGTATCATGACCCTGTATTCCGCGGGCATGGATTTCCCCGGGCGTGTCGAAGGGCAGATCAGAAATATCCTGGTTTCTTTCTTCATCATGTGGGTCATGGCGAATATTCCACCGCAGACACTAATGCGTTTCGCCATACCTATATACAGCTTTGGAGTGGCCTTGCTGATCGCCGTCGCCTTGTTTGGCCTGGTCAAAAAAGGTTCGCGCCGCTGGTTGCATATAGGCATAGACATGCAGCCTTCGGAAATGATGAAGATCGCCACGCCACTCATGCTGGCCTGGTATTTTCAAAAGCGTGAAGGTGCTTTGCGCTGGCGCGATTTCGTCATCGGCGCAGTGATACTGGGTATCCCCCTGGCCCTGATTGCCAAGCAGCCTGATCTGGGAACTGCCATGCTGGTAGTTGCCGCCGGTTTTACCGTGGTATTTCTGGCGGGCCTTTCCTGGAAGTTTTTGATCTTCCTGACGACCGCAGCAGCAGTACTGATTCCCACCGTAGTCTGGCCCATGCTGCATGATTACCAGCGCGACCGTGTCCTCACCATGCTGGACCCTAATCGCGACCCCCTGGGCAAGGGTTTCCACATCATACAATCGACTATCGCCGTCGGCTCGGGCGGTTTGCATGGCAAGGGGTATATGAAGGGCACGCAAGCCCATTTGGAATTCATACCCGAGCATACGACGGATTTTATCTTTGCGGTATTCTCTGAAGAATTCGGTTTTATTGGCAATGTCATCCTGGTCAGCCTGTACTTTTTACTGATCTTGCGCTGCCTGATGATTGCTGCCAATGCACCGACCCTGTTTGCCCGTTTGATGGCTGGTGCCGTGACTATGATATTCTTTACCTATGCCTTTGTGAATATGGGCATGGTGATAGGCATAGTGCCGGTAGTCGGCGTGCCTTTGCCTTTCATGAGTTATGGCGGCACTGCACTGGTGACGCTGGGTATGGGATTAGGGATAATGATGAGTGTACAGCGTAACCGCAAACTGGTGCAGACATGAGCAGGCGCATGCCTGGCCATCACTGCAAGCTTTCCATCCTGGCAGCAGCTGCAGTATTGCTGACAGCTTGTGGCAGTGCGCCCAAGCAAAATATCATCATTGCAGATAGCCCGCGTCCCGCTTCGACCAGCAAGTCTGGTAGTAGTCAGACCGCCGCCCTGCCCAAGGCAAATTCTGGCCGCGGCGCTTATTACAAGGATGACGGGCCAGGTGACAGCATACCCGAAGGCCTGGAGAATACTGTCGATCCCATCCCCATGGTTGAAGATTATTCACGCTCGGGCAACAAGCCCTATGTGGTATTCGGCAAGACGTATACACCAATAGCCGATAACAGCACTCCTTTCGTGCAGCGTGGCGTAGGTAGCTGGTATGGCAAAAAATTCCATGGCCAGAAAACCTCATCCGGCGAATTGTATGATATGTACAAAATCACGGCGGCACATCCTACCCTGCCTATCCCTTCTTATGCACGGGTGACGAATCTCAATAATGGCAAGCAAATCATTGTGCGCATCAATGACCGCGGGCCGTTTCACGCCAGCCGCATCATCGATTTGTCGTACACCGCGGCACTCAAGCTCGATGTCATAGGCAAGGGTAGCAGCCAGATAGAAGTTGAACGCTTATTGCCTGCCGATATAGAAAGAATGGCAGAGAACCGCAAAAACCAGCCTGTCCAGCCTGTGCGCCAGCCGACGGCGGTAGCGATCAGCAGCCCGGTAGCTGCAAAAGAAATTCCGGTCGTGCGCAATAATCCCGCGCCCACCATGAGCATGGAAGAATTGCTGGCAGCACAGGAAAACAAGCCTGTAGAAAAATTTACCCAGTCTGTCAGTACGACGCCCAGCAACATGGTCAACAGCGTGGCTGCGGCGAATGCCGTCTCATCAGTGAGCCCGGCAACCCCTGGCTATTACATACAATTTGGTGCCTACGCGATACGTGCCAATGCCGAAGCCATCATGAATCATTTGAAGGGCAAGGCCACCAGTCAGTTACCCAGCTTTGATATCGTGCAGCAAGGCAGCCTGTATCGCCTGGTCAGTGGCCCTTTTGCCAATCGTACTGAAGCCACAGCCGCGATTGCCCAGGCCGGTGAGCTTGGCGTAGGGCGACCCATGGTGGTTCAGCGTTAAAGACTATTCATCTTCTGCTGCCTGCTTCATCTCCAGCGCCATTTGATACAGGGCATTCTTCTTTTGCCCTGTCAGTTGTGCGGCCAGTCCTGCAGCTTGCTTGACTGAGCATTCTTCCAGCAAGATCTGCAAGACCCGGCGTGCTTCCAGTTCCTGATCATCGGCGGCTGCGGTGGTAGCTTCGATGAGGATGACGTATTCCCCCTTTTCCCTGTGGCTGTCGGCTGCCAGCCAGCTTTCAGCTTCTGCCAGGGTGCAGCGATGGATTTCTTCAAACAGTTTGCTGACTTCGCGCGCCAGCACGATACGGCGGGTATCACCAAATATCGCACGCATGGCCGCCACGGCTTCGATGATGCGGTGCGGCGCTTCATAGAAAATCAGGCTGGCTGGTATGGCTTGCACTTCCCGCAATATGCTGTCGCGCTGCCCGGCTTTGGCAGGCAGGAAACCGACAAAATAAAAGCGGTCATGTATCAGGCCACTGGCTGACAGGGCACTGATAGCCGCTGAGGCGCCTGGCAAAGGCGTGACGGACATGCCTGCCAGTTTGATTGCATCGACGATCTTGGCACCAGGATCGGATACACCAGGCGTGCCAGCATCGGATACCAGGGCGATGCGCTCGCCAGCCTGCAGGCGCGCCAGTATCTTTTCAGCCACTTCGCGCTCATTATGCTGGTGAGCGGCGATCAGGGGTTTGCTGATACCATAGCGCGTTAGCAATTGAGCAGTATTACGGGTATCTTCGCAGGCGATGGCATCTGCCAGTGACAGCAGATGCAGGGCGCGCAGAGAGATATCGGCAACATTGCCTATGGGGGTAGCAACCACATATAAAGTAGCAGTTGGGTAATTTTGTCTGGTCACTGCTTCGATCACAGTGGCACTCGTGAACAGTGCGTTGTCGGTGGTGCTCATGCCTGTTCCTTTATTTAATAAGCAAAATAAGTAGAACTCATTTCATAAATAGGGTGAGATGCGTTTGCCTCATAACGTGGGCTGGCAAGGCGGACGAGGCCGTCAATAGTGGTGCTATTGATAATGAGTCCAACGCAGTCCAGTGCGCGTTATGAGGCAAACCCTTCGGGAACTGACGATTTGGGCGCATTGCGGCGTTGTGCCCCTCGCTAAGGCAGGAGCCTTAGCAGCGCAGGGTACGCACCTAAGGCCTTGCACTGCATCCCAAATCGCCTTGTTCGCACTCATCCTATTTATGAAATGAGTTCTAAATGAATTAGCCGAGATTGTACGCCAATGAGACTCGCAAAGACTCCAGAAACGCCGGATAACAAATCAGTGCCCGACCAGCGCACCAGTCGTCGCCGTAGCGGTGACGAGGCAGAAAGCCTGGCGCTGCTGTATTTGCAAAAAGCGGGCTTGAAATTATTGCAACAAAATTTTTTGTGTAAAGGCGGAGAAATCGACCTCATCATGCAAGATGGGGCTGTGCTGGTCTTTGTCGAAGTCAGAAAGCGCAGTTCCATGCAATTTGGTGGTGCCATTGCTAGCGTTACTCCTGCCAAGCAAAGACGTATGGTGCACGCGGCCCAAGTCTATTTGTTAGCAAAAAAGATCCAGCCAGCTTGTCGTTTTGACCTGGTGGCCATAGATGGTGAACAGATCAACTGGCTAAAGAATGTCATCGTCGCTGGATGAAATGACAGGATAGAGGACTGGAATAGTGATGGCTGAAGTGAAGGGCGCGCACGTGGCAGGCACTCTGCTTTCACTGTTACAGTCCACTTAAGCTTGGTCTGCCGTATAATCTGACGCAATCAGACTAAGTAAGCATTATGACAAATCAACGCATATTGGCGCACTTCCAGGAAAGTGCAGAATTAAAGATGCGGGCTGGCACAGAGCTGGCTCAGCCTATTTCAGACGCGGTGGAACTCATGTTCTCGGCGCTGTCTAATGGTAACAAGATACTCGCCTGCGGGAATGGCGGCTCTGCGGCCGACTGCCAGCATTTTGCCGCCGAGCTGGTAGGGCGCTTTGAGCGTGAACGCCTGCCTTTGCCGGCCATGGCATTGACGACCGATACGTCGATTTTGACGGCAGTCGCAAATGATTACAGTTTTAATGAAGTGTTTTCCAAGCAAGTGCAGGCATTTGGCCAGTCTGGTGATATCTTGCTGGCCTTGTCCACGTCCGGCAATTCGCTCAGTGTGGTGAATGCCATTAATGCCGCGCTTGAAAGGGATATGCGGGTTGTAGCCCTGACTGGCAAGGGCGGTGGAGAAATCACGAATATCCTGACTGAAGCCGATGTCCATATCTGCGTACCGCATGACAGGACAGCGCGCATACAGGAAGTTCATTTATTGACCATACATTGTTTGTGTGACGGCATTGATGCCGCATTATTTGGAGGAGATGCTGATGAGTAAAAAATCCTGGAACAAGCTGGCCAGACCGGTCGCCGTAATTGGCTTGTGTTGTGCAACAGCAATAAGCCTGCAAGGCTGTGTAGAAATGGTCGTTGGCAGTGCTGTTGTGGGTACTTTTGCCGCCACTGATCGCCGTACCTTTGGGGCACAAACTGAAGACAAAGCCATCGTCATCAAGGGTGAGACCCGTGTCCAGCGCTTGCTGGGGAAAAATGGCCATGTGAATGTCAATTCCTTTAATCGCCACGTTTTGTTGACTGGTGAGGCGATCGATGAAAACGCCAAGTCGGCAGCAGAACGCGAATTGCGTGCAGTGGAAGGCGTTGTCACCGTGACCAATGAAATACAGATCGCCGGTGCCTCGGATTTATCATCGCGTTCCAGTGATACACTGATCACGACCAAGGTCAAGGCTACTTTTGTCGATACCAAGGATGTCTCGGCGAATGCCATCAAGGTTGTCACAGAAGCTGGTATCGTCTACCTGATGGGCAGGGTTACTCAGCGTGAAGGCAACCATGCGGCAGATATTGCCAGCAGCATCAGTGGTGTACGCAAGGTGGTCAAAGTATTTGAATACATCACCGAAGAAGAATTGAAAACCTATCAGGCCACACCAAGCAAGAACCCACCCAGCAGCGATAATTGAACCAGCATGACCGACTTTTGTCGGTCTTGTTTATTCTGGAGAAAACATGATTGCAATGATCGTTTTATCGGTCATGGTCACGATATTTGCATTCTGGGTTCTGGGTGTCCACAAGCGCCTGCTGAATGCCCGCAAGCGCATTAAAACTGCATTCTCACAAATTGATGTGCAGTTTAAGCGCCGCTATGCCCTGATCCCCAATCTGGTAGAAATTGCCCAGGGCTATATGAAGCATGAGCGCGAAGTCCTGGAAACCATCATCACTGCGCTTAATGAGGCTGTTGCGGCAAACTCCATGGCAGCAGCCCACCCCCTGGTAGGCATAGCAGTACAGCATCTGGCTGCTTCTGAAGACAGATTGACCGTCACTCTGGGCAGGATGTTCGCCATCGCAGAAGCATGCCCGGAGCTGCAAGCCAATGTCAGCATGCAGCGGCTGACCGAAGAGTTGAATGATGCAGAAAACAAGATTGCCTTTGCTCGCCAGGCCTATAACGACAGTGTCCTGCAATATAACCAGGATATGCTGCATTTCCCCGGCCCTGCCATTGCCAATATGTTTGGTTTTCATGCAGCCGAATTAATGCAGGCCAGCACTTTGGACTTGTCCTTGCTACAGGCTGTCACTGTCGCATAAACTTCACAACGATTTTCCTTCATGAGCCTGTGAGTTCTGGTTTTATTTTGCCATATAAATCAAAACAGCTATCAAGGAGTTAGTTGCATATGGATGGTATTTTGCTGTCGCTATTCAAATACAAGGCTTGGGCGAATGCAGAAATGCATGCGGCCCTGGAAAAATTCGATGCTCAACAATATCCCGACAAGTTTCTAGCCATGTTGCAGATACTCGATCATGCCCATGTCGTCGACAGGATATTCATGGGGCATTTGAATGGCACTGACACCAGCAGTTTTGTGACGACGAATTCTGAAATAAGACCAGGCCTGGTGGAGTTGCGAGAGCGGGTCAGGCTTACGGATAACTGGTATCTCGATTTTGTCTCTGTTATCAGTCCCCAGCGCTTGAAGCTGCGCTCACAGTTCACATTTACTGATGGTGACAAGGGCAGCATGTCTTGTGAAGAGATGCTGCTACATGTGATTACCCATGCCGGTTATCACCGGGGTAGTGTAGGTCAGTTGATGGAAGATACCGGCATGGATTCGCCACCAGACTCACTGACGAAGTTCCTGCACCGGCAGGAGCCAGAGCGGCGGCTCAGGGGATAGCGCCAGATTGTCAGGTACGCCCGACGATGGAGGCAGTGGCCATCAGTTCATCGATCAGGGCCAGCAAGATCTTGCCTGACATGCGGTGCGGGTCCAGCACAGGCAGAGGGGAGTATTTGAGTAAGATGGAAGGGTTGATCTTGCTCATGTTTGCTTGCCCCATGGTCCAGCCTGCATAGCGTCGTTCGAGAATTTCTTCATAATCGAGCAAGATCACATCGGTATGGCGGGGGTCACGCAAGATGTGGCTATACAGGGTATTCACCGCTTCGCGGCCGCCTTCCAGCACCTGCATGAAGACTTGATCGCTATGGCAGAGTACGCCAGTGATCCCATGCTGCGGATTATGCTGACGTGATTGGCTGACGATGGATTGCACGATGTCGCACATTTTTTCATCCACGACACGGCTGGCATAAAGTAAGCGTACTAGCATGGCAAGTCCTGGTTAGCGTTTGATCAGGGATAAGAATTCGCGGCGCAGGTTCGCATCCTTCAAAAACGAACCGTGCATCACACTATTAATCATGGCGGCCTCCATGTCTTTCACTCCGCGCCAATGCATGCAAAAGTGATCGGCTTCCATGACTACGGCCAGCCCGTCGGGCTGCATTTTTTCTTGCAGGGCATCAGCCAGTTGTACCACGGCTTCTTCCTGTATCTGCGGGCGGCTCATGACCCATTCTGCAATGCGGGCATATTTTGACAAGCCTATCAGATTCGAATGCTCATTCGGCATGACACCTATCCAGACTTTGCCGATAATCGGACACAGATGATGTGAGCAGGCGCTGCGCACCGTGATCGGGCCTATGATCATCAATTCATTCAAATGCGAGGCATTCGGGAATTCAGTGACAGCAGGCATGGGCACATAGCGACCCTTGAAGACTTCCTGTATGAACATCTTGGCGACCCGGCGGCCAGTATCCTGAGTGTTATGGTCACTCTCGGTATCTATCACCAGGCTTTCCAGCACGGCCCGCAGTTTTTCTTCAACCTCAGCCTGCAATTCATCCATCTCGCCAGCTTCAATGAAGTGGGCGATATTATCGTTCGCGTGAAAACGCGTCTTGCTGGCCGTGATGCGTTCACGTATGCGCTGCGAGACGGGGATATTGACAGCTTTATAAGCAATGGGCGTATCGTTAGACATGCTGAAAACCGGGATGTAAAAAGTCTATGGTAACTGAATTGTCAAATTGACGTAGTCTATGCTTGCTGCTTCTGGTTATTGTGGACTGTTTTTCTGGTATTCAGCTTCGCGCTCGGCCTTCCACAAAGGCAGGCAATGCGGGCAAAAACAAAGGACATCAAGCTTCAACTCACCACCTGGCAATTTTTTAAATGCAATCGGTGGCAAGGCCGTGCACCAGCATGCCTGGCCAGTATTATCTGCCATGGCACAAGTGAATTCACTTTGGCAACGGGGGCACACACTCATGCGCCACCTTCTTTACCTGGTGTGGATGATTTTCCATCCGCCGCCCGCTCTGGCAAGCCCTGAATCGCCGTTTGCCGCATGGCCTGGCGCAGGAAAGACATTTGGCCATTGAAACCGGTGCAATAACGGCAAATTGCTAAATGCATTTTCAATTTGGTGCGCTCGGGCAGGCTCAAAGGCCGGTCCATCCCTTCCGAGATGAGCTGGTGTGCGTGTTTGCAAGCTAAAAATAATGCCATGTTTTTTCCTCAGTCTTAGAACCTGCTTACGATCTTACTGCGCGAACGTGATCGGGGCTCATGCGCTGCTCAAAATGCTCATGTACCAGAGTATATTCCGCTTTTTGCGCTGCGTTTTTACTACCCTGACCCCGCTGACGCTCGCTACAGATCGTAAGCAGGTTTTTAGGAATGTAGTCCGAACCAGTTCAGATCCAGGCACTCGCGCAAACGCAGGCGTGCGCGATACAAGACCACCCATAGATTAGACGTGGTCAAGTCCAATTCCTTACAAATTTCTTCTGTTTCCAGTTCCAGCCATTCACGCATCATGAAAACCCTTGCTGTTTTTGCAGGCAGGTTTTCCAGGCAAAGCTCAAGTACGCGAAAAAAATCTTTTTGCTGCAAAGTTGCTTCAGGCGCACCCCAGTCAGAAGGCGTGCTCAGTGCATGACCATTAGCATTAAATAAACTGTCTATCAGATCATCTTCAGATTCATCATCCCGGGTTTCCAATTGCTTTTCTCTTTTCAAAGAACGCAGGTGATCAATGATCTTGAACTTCAGGATGCCAGTCACATAGGTGCGTAATGAGGAATTGCCAGCAAAACTGTCTGGTTTTTCCAACACGGCCAGCAAAGTTTCCTGAACGGCATCTTCTGCAGCGCTCTCATTACGCAATTGTAATTGTGCAAAGCGATATAGCCCAGGCCGCAGGTTTTCTAGTTGTTGATGCAAGTCTGTGATCGATGTCATAAGTCTGGTGACTGAATTGGAAAAGCTTTCGCTGCAAATCCTGTAAAATTCGGCTTAGATAAGATAACTCCTTTTTTTCAGGACTTTCACAAAATTGTCCCGGCAAGGTGTAGCGACGACGACAGTACCATTGTACGGCTAGGCGCTGCAACACAGCTGGGGCGATTTTTTGAAAGTCCTGCAATGATACCTTTAGGATACCCCGTCATTATGAGCGATTTGAAAGCAAACACCACAGAAGAACTTGCACCCGAAGACCGGTTGGCCGGTGTGGAGCCAGCCATCAAGGCTGAAATTCTGGCGGAAGCCCTGCCTTATATCCGTAAATTCCACGGCAAAACCATCGTCGTCAAATACGGTGGCAATGCCATGACAGAAGAACGCCTGAAACACGGCTTCGCCCGTGATGTCATTTTGCTCAAATTGGTAGGCATGAACCCGGTCGTGGTGCACGGTGGTGGCCCGCAAATTGATAATGCCCTCAAAAAAATGGGCAAGCAGGGTACTTTCATCCAGGGCATGCGTATCACCGACGAAGAAACCATGGAGGTGGTTGAATGGGTACTTGGTGGTGAAGTCCAGCAAGATATCGTCATGCTGATTAACCACTACGGTGGCCAGGCAGTAGGCTTGACCGGTAAAGACGGCGGTTTGATCCGTGCCCGCAAGATGATGATGCCAGACCGTGAAAACCCGGGTGCCATGCTGGACATAGGTTATGTTGGTGAAATTGATGCAATCAACCCTGCTGTCGTTAAAGCCCTGCAGGATGATGCTTTTATTCCTATTATTTCTCCTATCGGTTTTGGTGAGGATGGTCAGGCTTACAACATCAATGCTGATCTGGTCGCAGGCAAGATTGCTGAAATCCTGAAAGCTGAAAAGCTCATCATGATGACGAATATCCCCGGTGTGCTCGACAAACAAGGCAACCTGGTGACCGATTTGTCGGCCCGTGAAATTGATGAAATGTTTGCTGACGGTACTATCTCTGGTGGCATGCTGCCCAAGATTTCATCCGCACTTGATGCGGCCAAGTCTGGCGTGAATACCGTGCATATCATTGATGGCCGCATAGAACATTCGCTGTTGCTGGAAGTGCTGACCGAGCAAGCCTTCGGTACCATGATACGCAGCCACTAATGAATAGATCAATGCTGGAAGAGTGTCCCCGTCATGCGTAGACGCTCCGAGCCCTTGTGGCTGTTTGATCTGGACAATACGCTGCATAATGCCTCACATGCGATTTTCCCTGTCATCAGCCAGAACATGAATGCCTTCCTGGCGCGTGTGCTGGGTGAAGATGGCAAGCCAGCAGATGCGGAAAGAGTGAATGCCATACGCCAGCAATACTATGCCCGCTATGGTGTCACCATGCTGGGCATGGTCAGACACCATGGCGTGAGGGCAGATGAATTTTTGCAAGAGGTTCATCATTTTGATGACCTCAGCGCGATGATACGGTATGAGCGTGGTTTGAAGAAATTGCTGCGCCGCCTGCCGGGCAAAAAGATTTTGCTGACGAATGCGCCGCGCATCTACTCTGGCCGGGTACTCAGGCATATGGGTTTGCACAAGCATTTTGATGCGCATATTCCGGTCGAAGCCATGCGTGTGCATGGGCAAATGCAACCCAAGCCTTCGCGCCCTTATTTGCGCAAGCTGCTGGCAAGTTATGGCAAGCGGGCAAGAGACTGTATCCTGGTAGAAGATAGTGTAGAGAATTTACTTGCAGCAAAGCAAGAAGGTCTGCGCACAGCCTGGATCACAGGCTATACTCCTGCCCATCAGCGTAAAAGAGCTGCCGCCTGTGCTGACGTCAAAGTAAAATCCGTCATGCAACTCGCCCGCCACATCCACCGCCTGCGCTCCTGATTTCAGCTAGTGTAGCAAAATGTAAAAGGGGGATTGCGCACTGGCGGGCTGGTCTTTAGAATCTCGCCCCGGGTGTAGCTTGCCTGCATCTCCTTTTTGAATCCACTATTTGACACTATATGGCCAGCACCAAACCCGGCGAACGTAAATTACAGATACTCCAGACGCTGGCGGCGATGCTTGAGCATCCCAAAGGTGAAAAGGTCACGACCGCTGCCCTGGCTGCCAAAGTAGCAGTGTCTGAAGCGGCGCTGTATCGCCATTTCGCCAGCAAGGCGCAAATGTTTGAAGGCCTGATCGAGTTCATCGAGTCTTCCATCTTTGGCCTGATTAACCAGATCAATGAAAGCCAGGAAGATGGCATGGTGCAAGCCCAGTCCATCATCATGATGTTGCTCAATTTTGCCGAGCGCAATCCCGGTATGACCCGCGTGCTCATCGGTGATGCCCTGGTGAATGAAGATGAACGCCTGCAATTGCGCATGAACCAATTGGCTGAGCGCATGGAGATGGCTTTCCGCCAATCCTTGCGCCTGGCTGCCAGCCAGGGGCATTTTGCCGAAGAAGAAGCGCAAGCCCGTGCCAGCCTCTTATGCAGCTTTGTCATGGGACGCTGGTTACGTTTTGCCAAGACGGGTTTCAAGTTGTTGCCGACTGAGCAGGCAGCCATGCATACAGCCTTGCTGTTGCGCTAATCAATCAGGCAGGATTGCACTTCATCGCTGGCTGACGCATCATAGTCCGTGTTTTATTCACACAGGATTTTTATAGCCACTGATGAAGTCGCCCCAGCAACCCGGACGTTTATTCCTATGGCGTGGCGCTGCCCTGGTGGTTTCACCGGGTATAGATTCGTCCCTGCATACCCATTATGCGCTGCAACTCACTTACGGCCTGGAGCGGCCATTTCGCGCCCGCCTGCAGTCAGAGCATGACTGGACAGTCAGCCGCAGCGCCAGTTTTGCCCCGCATGATGCCCATCAGATAGATAGCGATGGCGGCATGCTGGCGCATCTGTTCCTGGAAATGCCTGAAGCAGTGAAGCTGAAGGCAACTGATTTACAGGCAGGATTTGAGTCTCAGCCAGAATTTCAGGCGTTGCTTGCCAGTCTGGCTGACAATCGTCATCAGTCACTGGACATGGCAGCAGCCCTGCAGATACGGCAAGCCTGGCAAAGTTGTGCCTTGCCACACAGTCAGACCAGCACATCGTTCGATAGCCGCATCCTCAGCACACTGGATACCATTGTAGCCAGCCACGGGCTGGATTGCAATGGTGAGAGCCTGGCCAGGCTGGTGCATTTGTCAGAAAGCCGCTTCACCCATTTATTTCGCCAGCAAACCGGCATGTCCTTGTCGCGCTATCTGCTATGGTCGCGCATGGTGGATGCCGTAGCAGCTGTTGCGCAGGGCAATAATATGACAGCGGCTGCCCATGCGTCCGGCTTTGCCGATCTGGCGCATATGAGCCGCACCTTCCGCAGCATGATGGGGGTAGCACCCTCAGAATTACACAGGATGGCGATTGCGTTCAAGCAGGATGCTATTTGATGGATTACTCTGGGGGTATAACAATACTCAGGAGACTCTCATGCAAGAAACCAATTCCAGACAGATAGAGCAATTGCTGGCCAAATACAGCGAAAGCCATCTGAACCCCACCAATGAACTGATCCACTTTGTTTGCGTACCCGTCATCGTGCTGTCCTTCCTTGGCCTGATCTGGGCCGTGCATCCGCTGGCAGCGCTGGCAGCCACGTTATTGTCGCTGGCATATTATATGACACTGTCGGTGCCATTTGCCGTTGGCATGCTGGCTATGTCAGGCACGATGCTATGGATACTCTCGCAGCTGCCGCAACACCTGATGTGGCAAATCTCGCTGGGTATCTTTGTCGTTGCCTGGATAGGCCAGTTCATAGGCCACAAGATAGAAGGCAAGAAACCATCTTTCTTTGATGACCTGCGCTATTTGCTGATAGGCCCCTTGTTCGTGCTGAGTTTTTTATATCGCCGCCTGCACATTGCTTATTGAAGCATCAGATACTTAACTGCACAGCCTGTGAAGTCTTGGGCAAGTCATTGTTATACATGCGCCAGGTATTGCGGCCACTGGCCTTGGCGGCTTTCAACGCAATATCTGCATGATGTAAAAATAACCGCTGCTCCTTGGCATGCAGGGGGCAGCAGGCTATGCCTATGCTGGCGCTCAGTACAATTTGCTGGCCACGCAAGGTCATGGGCTGGTTGATGGCCTTGACCAGGCGGTCTGCCAGGTGTTCTACCACTTCCAGGCTGCCAACATTGGGCATGATGGCGGCGAATTCATCGCCATCGACACGGCATAGGGTATCGGTGCTACGCAAGACGCCACACAGGCGGTTGGCCATGGTTGCCAGGATCAGGTCGCCTGCATCATAGCCAAAGCTTTCGCTGAGACCCTTGAAGTGGTCCAGATCTATGAACATCAGGGCGGCTATTTCATTATTGGCGACCGCATCTTCAAGGCAATTGCTAAGCAGCCTGTGGAAATAGTGGCGATTGGGCAGTTTGGTCAGGCTGTCGTGATTATTCAAAATCGCCAGACGGCTATCGGCTTCGCGCCTTTCCTTGGCTTCGCTTTGCATATCGTTTTCCCAAGCTTCCATACGGGCCAGCATGAGATTGAAATGCATGTTCAGGCTACCCAGCTCATGTTCCGGGTCTTGTGGTGCACGCAGGCTATAGTCCCCAAGCGTCGCCACTTTTTCAGCCATCACACTTAATTCCATGATGGGCTGCATGGACCGCAATTGCTTATTGGTCAGCCAATACGCTGCCAGCGCGGCAATAAAGATGGACAAGAAACCAGCTATCAGCAAAAACAACAAGAAGTGCTGGTACAGTGGCCAGGCGCTCAACTGCATTTGCACTTGGCCATTGATGCTGGTGCCGCTCAGCACCGGGCTGATGGCTGTAAATTGACTAACATGTTGTTCCACAGCGTGGTGTCTGAACAGTGTTGCGGCTTCTATGCCACTGGTCTTGATCAATTGCCCCTGGGATGTCCAGGCCAGCAGTGGCTGGCCATTCTTGTCAAACACATAGACAGTTTGCAAGTCTTGGGTATTGGTCGCATTGAGCAAGAGGCTTTGCAATTGCCGCATATCATTGGCGATCATGGCATCGGCCATATTGCTGGCCAGGATATCGACCTTATACAAGGCTTCGGTACGCAAATTTCTTTGTAGCAGGTAGGTGGACAGGGTCAGGGCGAGCAACAATGCCACCAGCAAGGCCAGGGTCATGCCCTGCAGATTCTGACGAAAAATCCGTTTTGCCATCGGCAGCCTGAAATAAGTATTTTGCATGAGAAATATTGCGAATTGCCCTTTGGAAATTGCTGGCTGTAGTGAATATCAGCGACTATACCTATCTGCCAGAATCATGTCATAAAAATTGCCATGACACTATACTTCTACTCTTATTGAAGACTTTGCGTGCAGCTTTATGCAGAATCCGGTATCTGCGAGTAAACTGCGGCACATCTTTATGTGAGTTTGAAACCGCGTGTCAGATTTTTCCAACAATCCAGTTTTGCCTTTTCCTCTGCCTCAGACAGGGGAATGCTTTGCCTTGCTTGATGATGCCCATGCACAAGAGGCGCAATCCCGTTTTTATTGTGATTTGCAGAGTGTACTGGTTTGCAGTACAGCGCAAGAATGGCCAGCATTATGGCGCAACGCCGAACTGGCCTTGCAGCAAGGTAGCTTTGCCCTGGCTTTGCTGGCTTATGAAAGTGGTGCGCAGCTGCAGGGTATTGTTGAGTATGCTGCTCCTGCAGTCTCGCGCATACTTTTGTTCAGGCAATGTCATATTCTGGATAGCCAGCAAGTCGCTGCTTTTTTGCAAACCCAGACCGCGTGCGACGATAGCGCTGAAATAGCCAGCATAGCCGGGATAGCCGGCATACAGGCCAATGTGGATGCCAGCCAGTTCGAGGAAGGTATAGCCAGGGTCAGGGATTATATCGCCGCTGGTGACACGTATCAGGTCAATTACACCTATCGCCTGCACTTTGACAGTTATGGCACGCCACTGACGCTATACAGTCGTTTGCGTCAGCGCCAGCCCGTGCCTTATGGTGCCCTGATCTGCCTGCCGGATGGCGAGGCAGTAGTCTCTTTGTCACCTGAGTTATTCGTGCGTCAGCGACAGGGAAAACTGCTGGCCCGCCCCATGAAGGGTACGGCAGCAGCGACTGGCGACGCCGAGCAAGATCAGCGCCTGGCAGCCGAACTCGCTGCCGACAGCAAAAACCGCGCCGAGAACCTGATGATCGTCGATTTGCTGCGGAATGACCTGGGCCGTATTGCCAAAACCGGCACGGTCAGGGTGCCCTCATTATTTGACGTCAAGCGCTTTTCCAGTGTCTTGCAAATGACCTCTACCGTCGAGGCAGACTTGCAGGATGGCCTGGATCTGGGACAGATACTGACGGCCTTGTTCCCCTGCGGTTCGATTACTGGCGCGCCCAAGTACCGCACCATGCAAATTATCCGTGAACTGGAGGCCGAGCCGCGTGGCCTGTATACAGGGGCCATAGGCTGGTTTGACCCGCCTGCACAGATGGGTGCTCCGGGCGATTTTTGCCTGTCCGTACCTATCCGCACTTTGCAACTGCAAGCACCACTGGTGGATGCCAAACCTGGCTTGCGCCGTGGTGTGCTGGGTGTCGGTGCTGGTATCGTCTACGACAGCGTGGCGCAGGAAGAATATGCCGAATGCCATCTGAAAGCACGTTTCCTGACTGGTTTGCTGCCGCAGTTTGAATTGTTTGAAACCATGCATGCGACGCTGGAAGAAGGTTGCCGTCATCAAGCCCGGCATTTGCAACGCCTGAGAGCATCTGCGCTGTATTTTGGCTTTGCCTGGAATGAAGCACAGATCAGCTTGGCACTGCAACGAGTCTGTGATGCCTTGCCCTCAGGTATAGCGCATAGATTACGCCTGACTTTGCAGCCAGATGGCGAGATTGATGTGCGTACCGCTGTGCTGAGCCCCATGCCTGCCAGCCCAAAAGTGATGCTGGCCAGCACTGCCAGCGACAGTCGCAATTTGTTTCTGTACCACAAAAGCAGTTTGCGACAGCAATACGACCAGGCCTGGCAGGCGGCAGAGCAGCAGGGTGCTTTTGATATGTTGTTTTTTAACGAGCACGGGCATCTGACTGAAGGCGGGCGCAGCACCGTCTTGCTCAAGTTGAACGGCAAATGGCTGACGCCACCCCTGGCAGACGGCGTATTACCCGGCATCATGCGGGCGATTTTGCTGGAAGACAGGCGTTATCAGCTAGTGGAGCAAGTCCTGACGCGGGCAGATCTGCAGGCGGCAGAGCAAATAATGTTGTGTAATTCTTTGCGTGGGGCTTTTGTTGTTGATTGGTGTTGTTGATTTGAACAATTAGATGCAAGCAAAGCTGCCAGGACTTGTCTATCTGAAGTATAAAGATGAATTCTAATTAAGGCATGGCACCTTGGTAATTGACCCTGCTTAAATATTGTGCCTGCGCCTGGGAAAGGTTACACTGGGAAAAATTAACCGACCGATCGGTCGGCAAATTGCATATTGATTAATGTGGCAAATAAGTAAAATATAAATAAGCAAATAATCGCAAAACAGGAGACTACCCATGAAGAAACGGTTTTTACTGGCGGCTTTGCCAGCCATGTTATCGCTGGTATTGGCAGGCAATGTCCATGCCCAGATCAAGGTTGGTGTCAATGTATCGGCCACCGGCCCCGCAGCTTCTTTGGGCATTCCTGAAAAAAATACCTTTGCCCTGCTGCCTAAAGAAATCGCTGGCAAGAAGGTTGAATACATCGTGCTCGATGATGCTTCCGATACCACGACGGCGGTCAAAAATGCCCGCAAGCTGATCGCCGAAGACAAGGTCGACATCATCATCGGTTCTACCATTACACCTAATTCCCTGGCCATGGTCGATGTGGCGGCAGAAAATGAAACACCGATGATCTCCATGGCGGCATCCGCCGCTATCGTTACCCCTGTTGATTCCAAGCGTTACTGGGTATTTAAGACCCCGCAAAATGATTCGCATATGTCGACCGCGATTACCGGTCATATGAATGATGCTGGCGTCAAGACAGTGGCTTTCATAGGCTTTGCTGACGCTTATGGTGAAGGCTGGTACAAAGAATTTTCCAAGATCGCTGAATTGCGCAAGCTCAAAGTGGTCGCCAACGAGCGCTTTGCCCGCAGTGACACTTCTGTCACTGGCCAGATCCTTAAAATCCTCGCGACCAATCCTGATGCCGTCTTGATTGCTGGCGCCGGTACGCCAGCAGCCCTGCCACAAAAAACTTTGAAAGAGCGCGGCTACAAGGGCAAGATTTACCAGACCCATGGTGTCGCCAATAACGATTTCCTGCGGGTTTGCGGCAAGGATTGCGAGGGTACCTGGTTGCCAGCAGGCCCCTTGTTGGTGGCGGAACAATTACCGAATGATAATCCAGTCAAAAAATCTGCCATGCGCTATGCCAAGGCCTATGAAAAAGAATATGGCCCAGGTTCTGTTTCCACCTTTGGTGGTCATGCCTGGGATGCCAGCTTGTTGCTGGAATCTGCAGCGACCGTGGCTTTGAAAAAGGCACAGCCTGGTACTAAAGAATTTCGTGCAGCCTTGCGTACCGCTCTGGAAAACACGGTGAATCTGCCCGTCTCGCATGGCATCGTCAATATGACGGATACTGACCATCTGGGCTTCGACCAGCGTTCCCGCGTCATGGTGCAAATCGTCAATGGCAAATGGAAATTGATCGGTCTGGCTAACTGATGTATTGATGAAGTAATCAAGGGAGCTGCGGCTCCCTTTTTGTTCGGCCCATAATTTGAGGCTATGCCACACGAGTAAGCAAGAAAGTCAGGTTGACATGGATTTTTCAATTGCCGCCATCCTCGCTCAGGATGGTATTACCAGTGGCGCCATCTATGCCTTGCTGGCATTGGCGCTGGTGCTGGTGTTTTCCGTTACACGGATTATTTTCATACCTCAAGGTGAGTTTGTCGCCTTTGGTGCGCTCAGTCTGGCTGCAATACAGTCGGGCAAGTTCCCGCATTCTGCCAGCCTGCTCTTGGCCTTCGGCTTGTTATGCCTGGGCAAGGAAATTTATACACAATTACGCAGCAAACAGCCCGTGAATACCAAGGCACTGGCTTTGTCCGCAGGCAAGCTGTTGCTGTTTCCTGTGGCAGTCTGGTTATTGGCACGTAATGTCAACGCACAGGAATGGTCGCTGTTTGCACAAGTCTTATTGGCGCTGGCGATAGTCGTGCCCATGGGCCCCATGATCTACCGCCTGGCTTATCAACCCCTGGCAGAAGCCAGCACTCTGGTCTTGCTCATCGTTTCTGTCGGTGTGCACTTGGCCCTGACTGGCATGGGCCTGGTCATGTTCGGTGCCGAGGGTTCACGCACGACCGCTTTTAGTGATGCACGCTTTGAACTTGGTGCCATGCAGGTATCTGGTCAAAGCCTGGTGGTGATTGCTGTCTCTGCTCTGTTGATCGCTGCGCTGTATTTCTATTTTGAGCGCAGCCTGTCTGGCAAGGCCTTGCGTGCTACTGCCGTCAATCGCCTCGGTGCGCAACTGGTGGGCATAGGTACCACGCAGGCTGGCCGTCTGGCATTTACTCTGGCCGCAGCCATGGGCGCATTGTGTGGCGTCTTGATCGCACCGATGACCACGGTGTATTACGACGGTGGCTTTTTGATCGGCCTCAAAGGTTTCGTCGGTGCTATCGTTGGTGGACTGGTGTCTTATCCTGTGGCAGCAGCGGGTGCCTTGCTGGTGGGTTTGCTGGAATCGTATTCATCTTATTGGGCCAGTGCCTATAAGGAGGTCATCGTATTTACCCTGATTATCCCGGTCTTGCTGTGGCGCTCGCTCTCCAGCAAACACACTGATGAGGATGAAGAATAATGAAAGCACTCCTCACCAAGGGTATCAAACACGGGAAATGGGTATTGCTGGCACTGGCCCTGTTGTTTCCGCTATTGCCAGTACCAGAATTCTGGATCACCCTGGCCAATTACATAGGCCTGTATGCCATCGTCGCACTCGGCCTGGTCTTGCTGACCGGGGTAGGCGGCATGACCTCCTTTGGGCAGGCAGCGTTCGTCGGCCTGGGGGCTTATTCCACTGCCTATCTGAGTACGGCCCTGGGTTATTCACCCTGGCTGGGTTTGCTGGCTGGCCTGGTGCTGACCATGGTGGCAGCGCTGGCGATAGGCATGATTACCATGCGCCTGTCTGGCCACTATCTGCCACTAGGGACTATCGCCTGGGGCCTGTCACTGTATTTCCTGTTCGGTAACCTGGAATTCCTCGGCAAATACGATGGCCTCAATGGCATACCGGCTATACAAATCGCAGGCCTCAAGCTAGACAGCGGTCGCAGCATGTTTGGCCTGATCTGGGTGATTTTGCTATTGGCGATAGTTGCGATACAGAACCTGCTGCAATCGCGCCCTGGCCGTGCCATACGTGCACTCAAGGGCGGTGGTGTCATGGCAGAAGCCATGGGCGTCAATACGGCGCGCATGAAGGTTATCATCTTCGTTATCGCTGCCATGCTTGCCAGTGTTTCCGGTTGGCTGTATGCGCATATGCAGCGCGCAGTCAATCCCACACCTTTCGGCTTGAATCAAGGTATCGAATATCTGTTCATGGCCGTGGTTGGTGGTGCTGGCAATGTCTGGGGAGCTTTGCTGGGTTCAGCTTTGCTGACGCTACTCAAAGACAAACTGCAAAGCATCTTGCCTGCATTGCTGGGGGCGAATGGCAATTTTGAAGTTATCGTGTTTGGCGTCTTGCTGGTCTTGCTGCTGCAACGTGCGCGCGATGGGGTCTGGCCTTATCTGGCCAGCTGGAGCAAGCGTCTGTTGGCCAAATGGCTACCAGAAGATCAGGGCATACAGGTAGTCGCAGATGCGGCGGTATTGCCAGTGCGCGCCAAACCAGCTGTCGGTACTGTCATCCTGGAAATCGACAAGGCTCGCAAGCAATTTGGTGGACTGGTTGCTGTCAATGATATGCAGTTCACCGTCAGCGCAGGACAGATCGTTGGCTTAATAGGCCCTAACGGTGCAGGCAAATCAACGATGTTCAATCTGGTCACCGGCGTTTTGCCTTTGACCAGCGGTGCTGTGCGCTTTTACCGTGATGGCAAACTGCAGGATATCGCCAACCTGCCTTCGCGTGAAATCGTCAAACTGGGCATAGGCCGCAGCTTCCAGCATGTGCGCTTGCTGGCCAGTATGACGGTACTCGAAAACGTCGCGATAGGTGCCCATCTGCGTGCCAAGGGCGGCGACGTCATGGAAGTCATCGCCAGCATTTTGCGGCGTGATGGCAAGGTAGAAAATTCCCTGCTGGCCGAGGCGAAAAAACAGCTGGAACGAGTAGGCCTGGCGCATCTGATCAATGAAGAAGCAGGCAGCCTGGCCCTGGGCCAGCAACGCATACTGGAAATCGCGCGGGCTTTGTGTTGTGACCCCAGCCTGTTGTTACTCGATGAGCCAGCCGCCGGTTTGCGTTATAAGGAAAAACAGGAACTCGCCGAACTCTTGCACAAACTGCGTGCAGAAGGCATGAGCATCCTGCTGGTCGAGCACGACATGGATTTCGTCATGAATTTGACGGATCAACTAGTGGTCATGGAATTCGGCACCAAGATCGCCGAAGGCTTGCCGCAAGATGTACAACAAAATCCGGCTGTGCTGGAAGCTTATCTGGGTGGGATAGATTGATGACGAACACAAATACTCCAGAAGCCACGCCAGTCATCCTGGCAACGACATCGCTGTCGGAACCGGCCTTATTGCAAACCAAGGACCTGCAAGTATTCTATGGCAAGGTCGAGGCTTTGCAGGCTGCCAATATACGTGTAGGTGCCGGGCAAATTGTCACTGTCATCGGCCCGAATGGTGCTGGAAAGTCGACCATGCTCAATGCCATCGCCGGTGCCTTGCCTGCAAATGGCAGTATGCGCGGGCAGATACTTTTGGCCGACAAAAATCTCGCCAGCGTCAGTATAGAAAACCGTGTCGCACAAGGGATGTCCCTGGTCCCGGAAAAACGCGAACTATTTGCCAGCATGAAGGTGGAAGACAATCTCTTGCTCGGCAGTTACCGCCGTTACCAGGCAGGTGAAAAGAATTATGCCGACCAGCTCGATGTGGTATTCGATCTCTTCCCACGACTCAAAGAAAGACGCACGCAAGAAGCAGGGACACTTTCAGGCGGTGAACGCCAGATGCTGGCAGTAGGTCGCGCCCTCATGGCCAAGCCGCAATTGCTGATGCTCGATGAACCCAGTCTCGGTCTGGCACCGCTGATCGTCAAGGAAATTTTTCACATCATCCAGCGCCTCAAGCAAACCGGCGTCGCAATTTTACTGGTAGAGCAAAACGCCCGCGCCGCCCTGCAAGTGGCTGACTATGCCTATGTACTGGAGACCGGACAGATTGCGCTCGAAGGTGATGCCGCAGAACTGGCGAATGACCAGCGTGTGATCGATACCTACCTGGGCCTGGCCAGGAAGAATCACTAGTGAGAGTATTGATCACAGGATCTACCAGTTGGGAGAGCCAGGCCGCAATCTGCCGCGAACTGGCTCAGCTACCGCCAGCGACCATCATCGTTACCGGTGATACCCCCGGCATAGATGCGCATGCCAAAGTAGTTGCACTGGAATTTGGTTTTACTGTCGAAGCTATGAAAAAGACCAATGCTGATTACCGCGCATTTCCTGGTGAGGGATGGAAGGGCTTGAATGTCAGGATGCTGGCAACGGGTATAGACCTGGTGCTGGCTTTTCATGCAGACTATGGCAAACCTGGTTGCGCCCGTGGTACTCAGCATGTGGTAGAACTTGCCGGGCAGGCGCAGATACCGGTCAAGATTTTCACGCAGTAAAATCCCACATTCAAATAAACGCCACGACCAAATAAACATCACAATCAGCACGAAGGAAAAAGCATGATCTCCCATGTATTCACAGGCATACAGGATTTTGATAAATCTTTTTCGTTTTACTCTGCTCTCATGGCTGAGTTGGGCCTGGTCTTGAAATTCAAGGATGCTGACAAGCCCTGGGCAGGCTGGATGCCTGCAGACCAGCCACGCCCTTTATTTGTCATCGGCAAACCTTATAACGGCGAAGCCGCCGAACATGGCAATGGCCAGATGGTGGCCTTGCTGGCTGCGTCACGTGCAACGGTGCAGCGTGCCTACGACGCAGCACTCGCACATGGCGGCACTTGCGAAGGACCACCGGGTTTGCGTCCGCACTATCATCCGAATTACTATGGTGCATACTTCCGCGATCCGGATGGCAACAAGCTTTGTGTTTGCTGCCATCATGCCGAGTAGCTCTTACTCGCCCGTCTCTAAAAAGCGCATCGCTCTTTCCAGCACTTCATCTTTTCCTGATCTTATACCAGCCAGCGTAGGGGCGACCTTGATATCTGGCTGTATGCCTGTGCGTTGCAACTGACGGCCATCGGCATGTCGCACGTCATGACCAGAAAAAGCAAAATATAAGGCCCCCGGCAAATACGCGCCGGTAATGTCACCATTGGCACCAGCGCTATGTGTGCCTATATAGGTCATCGGTGCGACTGACTCCAGGATCAAGCCAGTATGCTCGGCAGCGCTTTGTGTTTCTTCATTGATCAGCATGACCAGTTTGCCACGGTACAAGTCTGGTGCTTTTGTATTGATGGTTTGTTCAAAGCTATAGTAACCACCGCTCTGGTCACCTTCAACAGCCGAGACCATAGGACGGCGGAACTGGGCCACTACCCGTGCCTGCTTCACATTCAGCCTGGGAGCTATTTTCCATACTGATTCACGCGGATAACCTCGCATGTCGAGTATCAAGGCCTTGCTATCTTTGATGGCCTCAAACATGGCATTGACATCGGTCCCTTCTAGCTGGTCCAGGTCCACATAGGCGATATCCTTGTTGAGCATTTTAAATGCTGGCGCGGTATTTTCAGGAGCTACAGTATCATTAAAACGTGGCAGGCGTATCTCGTGCTGCTTGCCTGCGCTATCTGCGATGAGCAAGCTTGCCACACTTTTTTCCTGCCCCATCAACAGGTTGGCAAGCGCATCCCTGACCCTGGTTTCCGGGGTGGATGCAGAGATGGTCTTGGCGAATTGCTCAATTTTATCTGCAACTGCCACTCCATCTATCTTGAGGATGATGTCACCGACATGTAAGTCAGGGTTTTGCTGCAGACGTGAGTCTGTAATCTTGCTGATGACCACCTGCTTGTCTATCATGAGCAGATTCATCGCCAGCCAGGCTTTACCAAAATATTCTGTACTGATACGGTTTCTGACATAGACATGACTATCTTGCAGATGGCTGGCCATCTCAGCCATCGTCAAGGCATATTCCACGGCATTTTTGACTTCAGCGATGCGCCTGAGGTAGATGGGCAACTGATCTGACCAGGGTTGGTCCATCAAATGCTTATAGGGGAAGAAGGTCTCGGCAATCGCCCATAATTTAATGACCGCCAATTGTCGCCAGGCCAGGTCAGGATAGCGCATCTCACGATAGGGGAGCTCCAGCGTCCTGACGGCCACGCCAGAACTCGCTTGATAGTGCATCGCCGCACCGGGTTTGCACTTGCTATGTAGCAGGGCCAGGGCTTTGCTGATGCTGGCACTGGTTTTGGCGGTCGATGTATCTGGCGCTATCTCGGCATCGGTTGCAAAGCCGGTAGTACCATCGGCATGGACCAGCTCTGCATTGCTGTATATGACTTTGACTTCGCCAGCGATGATATGACGTTTGGTAGGGGTAAACCAGCCCGGTGTAGCCTTGCCTTGCGCCAGTATCCAGGCTTTGCCGGTTTTTTGCAGGGCCAGTACAGCAGGTGGAACCAGGCTGGCCTGGTTAATTATGAACACCATGGGCAGGGCTTTAGCAGGCTGTGCCAGAGGCTGGATGATCTCAGCCTCCATGGTTTGGAGTGCGGAAAAATAACCGCCACTATTCATTCCCTTTTGCGGAGCAAAGCCTGAGTGCACGCGTACTCTTTCGGTCGGCAAGATTAATGGCGCAGCAATCCAGTGTGCCAGCAGGGCATTCAGATTTTCAGACTCATACCAGCCAGACTCTGCAGGCCGCAAATCTATGATGAGGCCCTTGGCTCGGCTTTTGATGGCATCCCTGGCCTGTATCAGTTTGGTGTAATCAGGATGATCATTACTCATGATTTGGGGGTGATGCAAATGCAGCAGGGCGATATCGCCATTCAACCATTCCAGCACATCCTGTTTGGCTGGCACGATCAGTTGTTGTGACTGGTCCGTTGACTCATGTTCTTCCATGATGAAGACCTCTGCCGCAGGGTCATGCAAAGCCGCCATCATGCCGGCAACAGCATCACGCAATTCTTGCCTGGACTGCGCGGCTTGCACTCTGGGCAAAGCCATGACCAAGGCTTTATCCCAGTCTACATTGCCTTTGCTCAGCGCGGGGTGGCGCCATTTAACGTCACGCCATAATTGTGCAAGATCGCGCAAGCGCATTTCTTGCTTATCCATGGTTTGTGCACGCACAGGCAGGCAAAAAAATTGCAGGGCACATACAAAGAGAGCGAAAAAACGAGCGTGGCCCTTCGACGTAAAAATTAAACGCATAGAAAAAAGGTGTTAAAAAAATGGGGAGGGAGGTGAAATTAATGACGATAAAGCCGGGCGCAAATGTGCACCGGATTATTGCACATTATGCATGCTCAATCATCCATTCTTTCAAACCATTCACCCATTTTGCCGCCGGTAATTTACAGGTCAGCCGTATCGCCGTTGCGCGTTCATACAAGTCTTCAAAATCTACGGCGGGGGCTTGCTTGAAGGCGATGGCGACGGTGTTGGCATCATGCACCAGCGGCAGCCAGACGACGGCATCAAAAGCCTCTTGCAGAGCGGCGATATTGGCATTGCAATTCGCCTCATAATTATGCGGATTGCCAAACAGATTCACTGTTAGCATGCCATCTTCATGCAGGGTGTCTGCACATGCCTGGTAAAACGCTGCGCTACTCAGTGCCGGGGCTTCGGCGGCGGCATCGTATAAATCAATTTGCAGCACATCGGCCTGGCCGTGGTTGGCGCTGTCATTGACATAATCGAGCGCATTCATGCACAGCACTTGCAGGCGACCATCATTGTCTGGCAACTTGAAATGCAGGTGGCAGGTGGCGATGACTTTGGGATTCAGTTCTATTGCCGTGACTCTGGCCAGTGGAAAATTACGGTAGCAAAACTTGGTCAGTGATGCTGCGCCCAGGCCGAGTTGAACGATGTGTTGCGGTTCAGTTTTGAACAGCATCCACATCATCATTTGCTGTACGTATTCCAGTTCTATCTGGTCAGGCATGGCCATGCGCATGGCACCCTGTATGGCATCCGAGGATAGATGCAGGGTGCGCACACCGAGATGTTCGGCGATGGTGACTTCCGGCAGTTCTGTGCTGGCTGCCTGGTTTGCCTTGTATAAATTCAAGCCCATCTTTTGCATGAAATCTCAAGTCTTAATTGTTGACTTTTGGCCAGGTTTCCAGGCCTTCGATTGCCGCCATCTTTTGCCAGCTCGGGCGAGCGATGATGAGTTGCGCCAGCTTGTTCAGGGCTGGCCATTGCGTTGCTGGGCGCGGCATATTGCGTGACCAGCGCATCAGCATGGTCAATTGCAGGTCGACCGCAGAAAAAGTCTCGCCCAGCAGGTAAGGGCCATTCTTGCTCAGGTGCTGGTCCAGTTGATCCCAGATGGCGGCGATACGTTTTTGCAGGGCGGCACGGGTGGCTTCATTATGTTCTTCAAAGCCCAGTTCTGCCGGATAAAACCAGGCCCGAAAAGCAGATTGCAGGCTGCCGCTGATGAAGATAATCCATTGCCGCCATTGATCGCGTTGCACTGTGCCTGTGGCTGGCACCAGACCAGCTTCTGGATGACGTTCGGATAACAACATCAATAGCGCAGCTGATTCCAGGTAAGGGCGGCCATCAAAGACCAGTGTAGGCACGACGCCATTCGGGTTCAGGCGCAGGTACTCGGGATCTTTTTGCTGCTTCTTTTCTACATCGACCAGTTTCAATTCATGCGCGGCACCGATTTCCAGTAAAGCCAGATGAACGACCATGCTGGCTGTGCCGGGGCAGTAATACAGGGTGTACATGTTTATCCTTGATAAGATTTTTAGAACGCGAGGGATTTAATGCTGATGAATTTGTCCGCACACTGTGCATTGCAGATTCTTGCTGATGCCTATGCTGGTCCAGTCCATGCGCAATGCATCCAGCAAGAGCAGGCGGCCGCTGAGTGCCTGGCCTATGCCCATGATGACTTTCAGGGCTTCGGCGGCCTGCATGCTGCCTATAATGCCTACCAGGGGTGAAAACACCCCCATGGTCGAGCACAATACTTCTTCAAACGGCTGGTCGGGTGGGAACAGGCAGGCATAGCAGGGAGAATTGTCATCGCGGCTGTCAAATACGCTGATCTGGCCATCAAAGCTGATGGCCGCCCCCGATACCAGCGGGATACCAAATTTAACGCAAGCGGCATTGACGGCATGGCGGGTGGCAAAATTGTCGCAGCAATCAAGGACGATGCTGGCCTGGCTGACCAGTTCTTCCAGGCGTGCATCGGCAGCCCGCTCTTGCAGGGCGATAATGCTGATCTCCGGGTTGATGGCTTCCAGCGTGTGCTTGCCTGAGCTGACCTTGGCAATGCCCACGGCTGCCGTGGTATGCATGATCTGCCTTTGCAGATTGGTCAGGTCTACGCTGTCATTGTCGACAAGGGTGATATGACCTACACCAGCACTGGCCAGGTACAGGGCAGCCGGTGAGCCCAGGCCACCAGCGCCTATGATGAGGGCGCGTGCTTCAGTGATTTTTTGCTGACCCTCTATGCCGATTTGGTCCAGCAGGATATGGCGGGAATAGCGTAAGAGTTGCTGATCGTTCATGGTTGTAAAAAAGGCCGCTGCATGCGGCCTCTTTTTGTCAGGGTTTATTTTTTCTTGCTATCGGTTTTGTGCTCGGCTTTGTCAGCTTTACTGGCTTTGTCGCCTTTGTCAGCTTCCTTGCCGCCGTCTTTACTATCCTTGCCATCTTTGTCAGCAATTTTGGCTTCCGTGACTTTGACTGGCAAGCCTTTCAAATGATTCAAGGCCTGGGCCAGCTGGAAGTCTTCTGCACCACCATATTCCAGTGGCTTGCTCTTTTTCGCCAGGGCGATCAAACGCTGCTCTTCTTCGACTTCATCAACTTTAGGACGGGCGACTTCTTTTTCCTTGTCATTCGTCAAATGCTTTTGCAAATCAGCTTCGCGGGCACGCAAGCCATTGAAACCATCACCATCTGCGGTTTCTTCGACATTCAAGTCAGGGACGATGCCCTTGGCCTGGATGGAGCGGCCATTTGGCGTGTAATAACGTGCCGTCGTCAGCTTGACTGCCGTATCAGCAGAAATCTGGCGTATGGTTTGTACTGAACCCTTGCCAAAGCTCTGGGTACCCAGGATGGTGGCGCGTTTGTAATCCTGCAAGGCACCAGCCACGATTTCAGAGGCAGATGCCGAGCCTGTGTTGATGAGTACCACCATAGGCACGTTTTTGATCGCTTCTGGCAATTTGGCCAGCGGGTCGTTCAGTGTACGGCCAGAATAGTATTCACGGCGGGCATAGAACGTCGCCTTGGAATCTGGCAACTGACCATTGGTAGATACCACCGGTACGTCTTTAGGCAGGAAGGCGGCTGAGACACCTATCGCACCAGGCAGGACACCGCCCGGGTCATTGCGCAAATCCAGCACCAGGCCCTTGATGGAGGGGTCCTGGGCATACAGGGTCTGGATTTTCTTGGCCATGTCTTCGACCGTAGGCTCCTGGAACTGGGCAATCCTGACCCAGGCATAACCAGGTTCAACGATCTTGGCCTTGACGCTTTGCTGCTTGATCAGTTCACGGGTAATCGTGACGACAATAGGCTTGTCTTCGGTTTTGCGGAAGATAGTCAGGGTGATCTTGGTATTCGGTTCGCCACGCATGCGCTTGACGGCTTCATCCAGTGTCAAGCCCTTGACTGGCTGCGAATCCAGCTTGGTGATCAGATCGCCTGGTTTCAGACCTGCACGGTAAGCCGGCGAGTCTTCAATCGGGGAGACGATCTTGACATAGCCATCTTCCATACCGACTTCTATACCCAGGCCAACGAATTTGCCCTGTGTACCTTCTTTTAATTCTTTAAATGATTTCTTGTCCAGATAGGCTGAGTGCGGGTCCAGCGATGCCACCATGCCGGAAATCGCTTCCGTCAGCAGCTTATTGTCTTCCACTGGCTCTACATAGTCAGACTTGATGAGGCCGAAGACATCAGCGAGTTGCCGCAACTCTTCTACCGGCAAGGAATTGCCGGTAGTTTTTTGCGCTACTGCCGAAAATTGCATGGAAACTGCTACGCCTGCAACCATGCCGAGGCCGATTAAGCCGAAATTCTTGAATTTGCTGCCCATGTGATTCACCTAAAACCTATTTAACGATCCAGTTGAGGGGATCAAATACACGCCCCTGATGACGTACTTCAAAGTATAAACCTGATTCTTCATTACCGCCGCTGTTTCCGGCACTGGCAATCACATCACCCGTTTTTACCACATCGCCTACATGCTTTAATACTGCCTGATTATTGCCATACAGGCTCCAGTAACTGCCGCCATGATCCACAATAATCATATTTCCATAGCCCTTCCACCAGTCGGCAAAAATAATTTTGCCAGGGGCGATGGTTTTGATCTCGGCACCGGCATTGGCCTTGATGAACATGCCTTTCCAGCTAGGCCCGTCAGTGCGCTTGCTACCAAATTTGGCCAGGATTTCTCCTTTTACCGGCAAGCGCAATTGCCCTTTTAGCTTGTCAAATTCACCTGCAGGTGGTGTTTCCACCTTGGCCTGTTTAGGTGGTTCATCATCATCAATCGCATTTGGATTGGTGATTTTTGCTGGTTTTTTTCCCTGCGCCGCCTGTCTGGCTCTTTCTTTCTGTGCTGCTGCAATTCTTTCCTGGCGTTGTTTTTCTTCCAGTGCTGCCCGGGCTGCATCTGCCTTGGCCTGTTCTTCAATTAGTTTATTTAATTGTGAGACCAGATTTGTCAGTCTTTGTTCATCTTTTTCCAGGCTGTCAGCCTGTTTTTTTTGTGTATATAATTTTTCTGCCAACTGACTTAGTAATGTGGCATGTCGTTTTTTCTCTTTTTCCAGCGCCAGTTTGTGACTTTTTTCTTCGTCGGCGATTTCATCAAGTTCCGCTTTGGCTTCTTTGGCTTCTTCTGCATTTTTTTCTACAGCCAGCAGGCTGATGCGCAAGCCATCTATCATCTTGGCCTGGGTTTGCGATACATAGCTCATGTATTGCAATTCGCGGTTGATGCGGTTGGGGTTATCACCCGACAACAGCAATTTGATGCGGTCGCTGTCGCCCCGCATATACTGGCGGCGTAAAAAATTCGATAACTGGTTTTTTTGTTTTTCCACCTTGTCTGCCAGTGCCTGCTGTTGCTCGGTCAGTTGTTTGACTTTGGCTTCTGTCTGCGTTTGCTCGGTCTGCAAGTCACGTAAAGAACGGTTGGCTTCAGAGATGGATTTTTCTGAATCAGCCAGGGCATCGCTGGCATTGTCCTTGGCAGTTTCAGTTTTGTTTATATCGTTTTTAAGTGCTTTCAGGCGGTTTTGCAACTCTGCCCGGTCTGCTTCTGCCTTGGTTTTTTGCTGCGAACGGGCATTGCTGGCGGCCAAAGCCGGTGCCGCAGACGTTGCCATGCCTGCCAGAGTCAGGCACAGCAAACTTGCAATTAAAAACGGTGAAGACTTGGTGTTAAATGACATTCAATGCTTATTTGGATTTACCCTGGCTGGCAACCGCATTTAAGGCGGCAGCAATTGCGTCCTGGTCACCCAGATAATAATGCCTGATAGGTTTCAGGTCGGCATCGAGTTCATACACTAGCGGCTGGCCATTCGGGATGTTCAGGTTGACGATGTCGTCATCGCTGATACCGTCGAGCATCTTGATCAGGGCGCGCAGGCTGTTGCCATGGGCAGAAATCAGAATGCGTTTGCCAGCGCGTATGGCCGGGGCAATGCTGTCATCCCAGGCTGGCATGACGCGGGCAACCGTGTCTTTCAGGCATTCTGTTAGCGGGATCTGGCTGCGCTCCAGGCCAGCATAGCGTGGGTCATTGAAAGAGGTGCGGTCATCCTCTTCTGCCAACGGCATAGGAGGTGTATCGTAGCTACGGCGCCACACCAGCACTTGCTCGTCGCCATATTTTGCCGCTGTCTCTGCCTTGTTCAAGCCTTGCAGCGCGCCGTAATGACGCTCATTCAGACGCCAGTCATGAATCACTGGCAACCACATCAAATCCATTTCATCGAGTGTGCCCCACAGGGTACGCACTGCACGTTTCAGTACCGAGGTATAGGCCAGGTCAAAAGTCAGGCCGGCATCTTTCAGGAGCTTGCCTGCCTGGGTCGCTTCTGCCACACCTTTTGCTGTCAGATCAACATCAGTCCAGCCGGTAAAACGGTTGTCCAGATTCCAGGTAGATTCGCCGTGGCGCATTAAAACGATTTTATACATAGTGTGCGAGTAGATGAGATGAGTGATTTAGTATGCGATTGCGGCATCTATTTTATAATGGCGCGCTTCTGATAACCATTTTTACTACTGGAATCCTGTGAAATTCATTCTTGACAATATATTCTGGATAGGTCTCGCCATCCTTTCTGGTGGCGCATTGCTGGTGCCTGCTCTACAAAGACGTGGTGCCAAGGTCTCGCATTTTCAAGCTACACAATACATGAATCAGACCAAGACCCTGGTATTGGACGTGCGCAGTGCAGAGGAATTTACTGCCGGACATTTGCAAAATGCCAAGCACATCCCTCTGGCTGAGCTGAATAACCGCATGAAAGAGATAGAAAAGTCAAAAAGCAATGTCGTCATTACTGTCTGTGCGTCTGGCGTGCGTTCTTCCAGTGCTGTAGGTTTGCTCAGCAAAGCCGGTTTTACCCAGGTGTTCAGCCTGGATGGTGGTATAGATTCCTGGAAGTCGCAAGGCTTGCCAACAGTAAAGTAAAGCAGGAGAGCATCATGAAAGCCCATGTAGTCATGTATACCACCGCCGTTTGCCCCTATTGCACGATGGCTGAACGCCTGTTGAAGTCCAAGGGTGTCGAGGAAATAGAAAAAATCCGGGTCGATCTCGAACCTGGCGTGCGCGAAGCGATGATGAAGAAAACCGGCCGTCGCACCGTGCCACAAATCTATGTAGATGACACCCATGTAGGCGGCTTTGATGACCTGTCTGCCCTCGATAGAGCGGGTAAACTCGATCCTTTACTGAATCCAGCTGATTAAAAACCGGGCTTTGCCAGATTTTCTACGGCTTTGTGAGGTAAATTGCTGTTTTTGCAGACTACTTGCTACAATAGCGCGCTGCGATCTTGAAATGGCTGGAAACGGCCTTATCTGCCAGACTCGCTGTTCATTATTAATCTTTTAGAATTTTAGAAAGTTTCACATGTCTGACGAAAATCTGCAGCCCGTATTCCAAATTCAACGCGTTTATCTGAAAGATTTGTCGCTTGAACAGCCTAATTCCCCAGCAATTTTCCTGGAACAAGAAGCCCCTGGCATCGAAGTTTCCGTTGATGTCGGCTCTGAAAAGCTGGCTGATGGCATCTACGAAGCCACAGTAACAGTGACTGTTACTGCAAAAGTTGGCGAAAAAGTGGCTTTCCTGGTTGAAGGCAAACAAGCTGGTATTTTCGAAGCACGCAATATCCCTGAAGATCAACTCGATCCTCTGCTGGGAATCGGCTGCCCTAACATCGTTTATCCTTACCTGCGTTCCAACGTGGCTGATGCGATCACACGTGCTGGTTTCCCTCCTATCCATTTGTCGGAAATCAATTTCGAAGCTTTCTACACACAACGTCTGGCAATTGCTGCTGAGCAAGCAGGCGCGACTGCTGAAGCTCCAGCAACTATTCAGTAATCAATACAAGTCTGGTCCGGTCTGGTGACCGGGCTGGCTTGATGAAGAAGGATATCCATGCGACGCTTGCTGAAGCCCTTGCCTTTGCTATTGTTCACGCTGCTTGCGAGTGGTGCGGCACAGGCTTTGGAATTTCGTTCCATCGGTGCGACAGCTGTCATCATGTATGATGCCCCGTCTGCCAAAGGCGCTAAATTAACAGTAGCACCGCGTGGCATGCCGGTGGAAGTGGTGTTTACTTCTGGCGCATGGAGTAAGGTCAGAGACGTCAGCGGTGAAATGAGCTGGGTAGAGTCCAAGGACTTGATCACTCGCCGCAGCCTGGTGGTGCGGGCAGCGAATGCCAAGATCAGGGCAGCAGCAGATGACTCTGCCCCTCTGGTATTTAGCGCCGACAAACACGTCTTGCTGGAAATGGCAGAGCCTGCAGCTGGTGGTTGGGTCAAAGTGAAACACCGTGACGGCCAGCTAGGTTTTGTCAAAATCAATGAAGTCTGGGGCCTATAGTGCTATAGTGTCCAGGCTGCATGCATAGACAGCAGCACAGTATAAAAAAGGACAGCCTGCTGTCCTTTTTTTACATCTACCCGATTATTAAAATAAGCAGGAGTCAGGGAAAGCATGAATATCAGCGTATTGGGCGCGGGCGCCTGGGGCACGGCCATGGCGATCGCCTTCGCCGCAAAAAATCAAGTCTTGTTGTGGGGGCGTAATCAAGCTTCCATGTCTGCCATGCAGGCAAACAGGCAAAATGATGAATACTTGAGCGGTTTCAGCTTCCCTGACAGCTTGCAGGTGACGGCAGATTTTGCTGCCGCCATGGCCCATGCGGCTGGCCCTGAGGGGCTGCTGGTGATTGCCACTTCTGTCTCAGGTTTGCGCCCCACGCTGGAAGCTTGCCGCGCTTATCAGCCCAGGAACATTATCTGGCTTTGCAAGGGTTTTGAAGAAGTTACGCAATTATTGCCACATCAGGTGGCAGAACAAGTCGTGGGCCAGGGTGTGGCTTTCGGTGCCTTGTCTGGCCCTTCATTCGCGCAGGAAGTGGCCAAAGGCTTGCCTTGCGCGCTGACAATCGCCTCCAAATCCCATGAACTCAGCCGCCTGGTGGTACAGGCCCTGCATGTGAATGCCATGCGGGTGTACTCCAGTGATGACGTGGTCGGTGTCGAAGTGGGTGGCGCAGTCAAGAATATCCTGGCAATCGCCACCGGCGTGGCGGACGGTCTGGGCCTGGGCCTGAATGCACGTGCTGCCCTGATTACCCGTGGCCTGGCAGAAATCAGCCGCCTGGGTGTAGCTCTCGGCGGTCGCTCGGAAACCCTGATGGGTCTGACTGGGGTAGGGGATTTGATATTGACCTGTACTGGTGATCTGTCGCGTAACCGTAAGGTAGGCCTGGCACTGGCCCAGGGTAAATCACTGGATGTCATCGTGCAGGAACTGGGTCATGTTGCTGAGGGCGTGCGTTGTGCGCAAGCAGTGCGCACACTGGCCCTAAGCCTGGGTATACAGATGCCGATCACCGATGCCGTGGCAGGAGTCTTGTTTGACGGGATTTCACTGCAAGAAATGATCAGTCGCTTGCTGGCCAGGGATGCCAAGCAGGAAATTCACTAAGAACCCGTTTACGATAACGCTCGCGCTTAAGATCGTAGACAGGTTTTAGTAGCGGCGTCGGTATGCGGGGGAGTGCAAGACACGGGCAATGACAGTATCAGGCACATGATGTCGGCGCAAAAAGTGCATGGCCTTGACCAGGCCCATGACTTCAAGATAGTGAATGCCCAGGTCGACCATGAAGCGCGTCAGCACATCGCGCCTGCGCAAAGGCTGCTTATACATGTGTAGCATTTTCCGGCGTCTGCAACCTGCCATGATGCCATCTCCTGATTTTGCTGAGTCTTGCAAACCAGTGTAGAGCGACAAAGCGCGAGTTTAGCCAGTTTTGACATAGCTTAACAAAAAAGACCATGAGAGCCATGGTCTTTGTTTGCTGCTTGCCACATTCTGGCAGCTCAGCAGGGACTGGTATTATTACTTGTGCAAATCCGTCGCCGCAATAAAGATGGCGAGCAGGTTTTCCAGGCCGGACTGGTCTTCTGCGCTGAAGCGTTGCAGGCGCGGGCTGTCTATATCAAATACACCATAAATTTCACCATCCTTGATGAGCGGGATGACGATTTCAGAATTCGAGGCTGAGTCACAGGCGATATGACCAGGGAAGGCATGTACGTCTTCTACCAGCACGGTACGTCTTTCTGCCGCCGCCGTACCGCACACACCGCGTTTGAAAGGGATACGAGTGCAGGCAACCTTGCCCTGGAAGGGGCCGAGCAGCAAATCATGCGGGAATTCTGCATCTGGTTTGCTGGCTGGCGCGCACAGGTAAAAACCTGCCCAGTTCAAATCGGTGATGCTGCTATAGATGAAGGCAGAAAACTGGGCAGCATTGGTAATCAGATTGCGTTCACCTTCCAGCACGCTGGCCAACTGGCGCGCCAGCATGGAGTAATCGGGTTTGTCGCTGGCAGCCGGAGTGCTGAACATGGTGGGGTCCTGTAGGGTTTAAGTTTCTTCCAGACTGTCTGGGTTTTTTTTGACAGTAGCAGGAAGAGGTAAAGGCTTGGTATTTCTTTTCGCAGTCAGGTAATCAGGTAAGGCTTTCTTGGCCTGACTACCCCTGCCTTTGGCCGGGGCTTGTGAAGGCTCAACGCGAAACTGCATGCGTTGTCGTGTTGCCAGTGCCTTGTTCGCCATATAGAGCCCCGGATTGACCAGTTACAGCACGTAGCGTGACAGATCTTCATTCACCGACAAGGCTTCCAGACGCTCATTGACGTAGGCGGCATCGATGGTGACCGTCTTGCCGCTATTCTGGTGGGCATTGAAAGAAATTTCTTCCAGCAGCTTTTCCATGACGGTGTACAGTCTGCGAGCACCTATGTTTTCTGTCGTTTCATTGACTGAATAAGCGATACCAGCCAGTCTTTCCACACCCTCAGGAGTAAAGTCTATCTGTACATCCTCGGTTGCCAGCAAGGCCTGGTATTGACGTGTCAGGCAGGCATCGGTGCCAGTCAAAATACGTTCAAAATCCGCAATCGACAAGGATTCCAGTTCCACCCGGATAGGGAAACGGCCCTGCAATTCAGGGATCAGGTCAGATGGTTTGGCCAAATGGAAAGCGCCAGACGCAATGAACAGGATATGGTCAGTCTTGATCATGCCGTACTTGGTATTGACAGTCGTGCCTTCTACCAGAGGCAGCAAATCACGCTGCACGCCAGCGCGTGAGACTTCTGCTCCACCGGTTTCTGAACGTGAGGCGATCTTGTCGATTTCATCGAGGAAGACGATGCCGTTTTGCTCTACATTGCGTATCGCTTCTTGCTTCAATTCTTCTTCATTAACCAGCTTGCCCGCTTCTTCTTCGATCAGGAACTTCATGGCTTCCTTGATTTTCAGCTTGCGGGACTTCTTGCGGTTATTGCCCATGCCAGAAAACATGGTCTTGATTTGCTCGGTCATTTCTTCCATGCCCGGCGGCGCCATGATTTCCATATGGGCTACGCCTTCGGAAACCTCGATTTCAATTTCCTTGTCATCCAGCGCACCTTCGCGCAGACGCTTGCGGAAAGTCTGGCGGGTGGTATTGTCAGGTGTTGCTGCTTCATTTTCATGCGGCTGAAAACCAAAGTCGCGGGCAGGTGGCAACAGGATATCGAGTACCCGGTCTTCTGCCGCATCTTCGGCACGGGCACGCACTTTGCGAGTGGCAGCTTCGCGGGTTTGCTTGATCCCTATATCAACCAGATCACGGATGATGGTGTCGACATCCCGGCCCACATAGCCCACTTCAGTGAATTTGGTGGCTTCTATCTTGATGAAGGGCGCATCAGCCAGCTTGGCCAGGCGACGGGCGATCTCGGTTTTACCGACACCGGTAGGCCCTATCATCAGGATATTTTTAGGTGTGATTTCATGGCGCAGCGGTTCTTGCACCTGTTGACGACGCCAGCGGTTACGCAGGGCGATGGCAACGGCACGCTTGGCCTTGGACTGGCCGACGACATGTTTATCGAGTTCAGAGACGATCTCTTGCGGGGTCATGTTCATTGCTGATTCCAATCTATTCCAGTGTTTCTATGGTGTGCGACAAGTTGGTATAAATGCACAACTCACCAGCGATAGTCAGGGATTTTTTGACGATGTCGACAGGCGACAGATCAGTATTTTCAAACAGGGCAATCGCGGCAGACTGGGCAAAGGTGCCGCCCGAACCGATTGCGCCTATACCCTGGTTGGGTTCCAGTACATCGCCATTGCCGGTAATTACCAGGGTAGTATCCTTGTCCGCCACCAGCAACATGGCTTCCAGGCGGCGCAACATGCGGTCTGTGCGCCAGTCCTTAGCTAGTTCTACCGAAGCGCGCATCAAGTGGCCCTGGTGTTTTTCCAGCTTGGATTCAAAACGCTCTATCAGGGTGAAGGCGTCGGCAGTGCCGCCAGCAAAACCGGCCAGCACCTTGTTGTGATACAGCTTGCGTACCTTGCGGGCCGTGCCCTTCATGACGATATTGCCCAGTGTGACCTGGCCGTCGCCACCGAGGGCAACCAGGTTGCCGCGTCGCACCGTCAAAATGGTGGTGCCGTGAAATTGTTCCATAATGAACCTCAAAAAATAGTGCCATTCCTGCACGCGACCAAAGGCCATGGCGGGCAGTATAAGCAGGCCAAATTGCCTGATTGCTAGAAAATGGGGTGTTTTTTCTGAATTGCAAGCGTGAACAAACCGGGTATATAGATACGGTCTAGATACCGTCAAAGTGATGGCAAAAGCCCACCTTGGCTACAGTTTAGTGCTTGCGCGGGACGATGCTGGCGATGTTTTTCAAGCCCATGGCATTGAACAGCATCATGACCAGATAATTGACGCCTTCAAAGCGTATATTCATGCCAGCTTTGCTGGCAATGGGTGCCAGTCCATTCAGCAATTGTGCTGAGGCACCAAATTCCACACGCTCCAGGCGCGTACAATCAAGAATCAGCGGATTATGCTGTTCTGCCTGCAAGGCGATATTGGAGATCAGGAATTCTGTCTTGCCTTCAACCACTTTTGGCATCATGTAGCGGTCAGTCGCTTCTTCCTGCTCCTGGACTTCGGGCATGGCGCTGGTGATATTGTTCTTTGGTGCTTCGAAAGACGGTGGCGATACTTCGAAAGTAATACAGTAATCCATACTGACTTCTTCAAAGGCTTGCTCGAAATGCAATAATTGCAGGATTTCCAGCAATAATAACCAGGGAGCTTCGGTTTCATCTCGGCGGCCAACCAGCAGGATGGCACGGATTTTATCTGCCAGATCCTTGGCCCCAACCAGCAAAAGATCATGGCCGGATTTTTTCAAACCCTTGAGAGCGCGCAATAACAGGCCGCAACCTATGGGGTCAACTTCCTTGACGCGTGCAAAGTCCAGGCGCAGGCTCTTGCTCTTGGACGCAGAAACTTGCAATTTTTCTAAAACCTTGATGGTGCCGCTATCCAGTTTTGCTGGGAAACTGACATTAGCGACCGTCGTGTCGCCCTGAGGTTCTGCATCATTGTCGTTACCAGCTTGATTTTCTGGCCACAAAGGCGGCGAGGTTTCAAACTTATTGGCGTAATCCAGCGACAGGCTTTCAAACTTGTGCTGGTCATTACTGATACGGTACAGGTCAAACAGCATTTGCCAGCCTATCTCGGTCGCTCCACCGAGTTCCTGGTGTTGCACGGCAGCTACCAGCATTTGCTCGGCGACCTCATTCTGGCCACTGGCAAACAGGATGGCGGCTTCTTCGAGTACGGGGACTGATTCGCTATAGGCAAGCGCAGATGCCGACATTTCCGAATTCTGCCCCAGCAGGTAATCGGTGGGCATCATCATCGGCAAGGTGGTCTGGAATTCTACCGGCGGCGCTTTTCTTTCCATCGGCTCGGTGGGCGCACCCAGATCGGTCTTGGTGATGGTAGGCGGACGGGTCTTGACAATGTCACGCGACATTTCAAATTCTATGGCGTCGATTTTTCTTTCGGTAGCACGGGCGATATGGCGCTGAGCAATAATTGAATTGCTAAAGATCTCACTATCCTGGAAACCGCCAATGACGGTATTACCATTCTTGGAGCGCGTCTTTCTCGAAGAAGATTTCTCGGTGGAGCGATCTTCCTGCTTGACACCTTTTTTACCGAAAAGAGAAAAAATCCCCACTTTGTTCCCGAATAAGAATAGAAGCGCTGACCACCCGGTAGCGAATTTGACGAGTGCTTAGTATATTCTGAATTCCACTTGAATGGTTGACTGGGCTCAACTACTGAAAAGAGTTTTTCATCAAATGTTCTTTTAATTCCAGCTCATGCTCGTCGAAAACCTTGCAAAAAAGCAGCTTTTTTGCAGAAAATGGAGGCGGATACCGCCTCCTGTACCAACAGCTTATGAATTAATAACCTAAACGTCAATTACATCTGCTTACATTTTTCTTGCAATTCTTAGCTGATTTTTTAACATCAAAAGCTGGCCCTCAAGCCTGCCATGAGATTTCGGCCTGGTTGAGGTAGGGTTTCCTTTAAGACAGAAGTGGACAGGCGTATATCCTGGTTCAGCAAATTCTTCGCCATCAGGAACCAGGTCAGTTGCATGTTTTGATAAGGATGGGTATAGGTCAGGCTGGCATCCACCTTGGTATACGCAGGGGTGACAAAGTTTTCAAAGCTGGCCAGCCTTTCCTGGCGCAGGGCATGCAAGACATTCACACCACCACGCCAGCCATCTATTTTGTAGCCTATGTCAAAGCCAGTGCGGGTGGCTGGTTGCAGTGGCAGGCTGCCTTGATTGTCGAGGCTGCCACGTGAATGATCGGCAAAGGCACGGCCAGACCAGCCTTCACCCAGCAAGTTGTAACTGATTTCTGCTTCACCGCCGCGTATGGTGGCGGCTGCCTGTGACCAGTTGCGTAACGTGAATTCTGCACCCGGATCAGGGTTGCCAGCTTCATTGACCTTGCTGCCATCGGTGTGGCCATAAATATAGTTATTGACCTTGTTCAGGAAGGCATTGATTTTCCAGCGTAGCAAGCCATGGGTTTTTTGCAGGCTGAGTTCCAGATTGCGCGAAGCCTCTTTTTTCATATTGATATTGCCTATGTCAAAAGTGGCTGTCGACTCATGCGGGCCAGCTGAGTACAATTCTTCTGTCGCCGGTGCGCGCTGTGCCCAGGACAGGCTGAGTCCGGCACCGTAAGACTTATCGAATTGCCACAGACCACCCAGCGAAGCCGAGAACAGATTGAATTCACGTGCGGCCAGGCCCGTGCTGGCATCTGGCGTACGCTTCACATTTTCAAAGCGCATGCCGGCGCTGGCCATGACATCGGCTATTTGCTTTTGTTCTACAAAGAAAGCGGCAAGAGAATTGGATTTGGTGCTGGGCACGGTATCGGCACGACCAGTGGTGGCCGACAGGGCAGAAAATTTCACCTGTTCAGTTTGTATGCCCCAGCTACCTTGCCAGCCAGCCCAGGAAGGATGGGAGAGTTGTACGCGGCTTTCCAGCATCTGGTTTTTGAAGTTGGTAATCGGCGTGCCGTTTTCTGATTTCTCGGTATGGCTATAGTCGGTGGCACTGAATTTGTACTTCAGGCTGTCAAAACCATTCAATGGCGCATTCAAGAGGCCATCGATGTCCAGGCGATTTTGTTTCAAGTCTATGAAAGAGCGTTCCGCCGTCGGGATGCCGTAATGGTCATCCAGGGTTTGTAGCGCTGCCCCTATATAACCCCAGGATTGTATGACAGAGGCACCAACTGCCAGCGTCGATTCACGGGTAAAGCTGGATGGCATGCGGCCGCTGCCTGAAGCCGGATTATTCACTGTTATGCTGCCCGGGATTTTGTAGTTGCCGGTATCCCGGCTACTGCCATCCACATGCAAACCGATCACGCCACTGGAGCCATCCAGAGCGAAAGACAAACTCTTTTCCTGATTGACAGAACCCAGGCGCACCTCGGCTTCCCCCGTCAATTTCCTGTTCAAGACATTGGGAATGCGATTGTCGATGACGTTCACCAGGCCACCGATGGCGCCACTGCCGTATAGCAAGGCAGCCGGGCCACGCAAGACTTCGATTTGCTGGGCGGTGGCACTTTCACTGGCCACCGCATGATCATTTGACAGACTAGATACATCCGCCACACCCATGCCATTTTGCAAAATCTTGACCCTAGGGCCTTCCAGGCCGCGGATGATGGGACGCGAAGCCCCGGCACCAAAACCGGATGCCGAGACCCCCAGTTCACTCCCCAGGGTATCGCCCAGGGAAGTGCCAACTTTGGCCTTGAGTTCTGGCCCGGAAAGGATTTTAGCGGGGGTGAGTACTTGCATATTCTCATCATTGCTGATGGGATTGGATGTCACTATGACGGTATTGATGGTGCCGTTTTCGGCATGGGCCTGGGTGATAGTAGCCAAAAAAGCCAGCACGGCGCTGGTGATCAAAGTACGTTGAAAAACCATGATGTTTCCTGTTTGCGAAATGGAGCAGCTTCAGACGCGATAAGCGTCTGAAAATCAAATTGCCAGGCATCTGTAATGATGCCGCGGCGCTTATCAGGCAAACAGGGAAGGAGGGGCGCGGGAAGAAAAAGGGACTTGCAGTGCTGCCAGCCAGCTCAGTATGGCAGTGCTGGGAGTGACCAGGGCCTTGCCGGCCTGGAGTTGCTGTACATCCTGCACCTGGTGCAAAAAGTCGGCGGCACTGACGGCGTCGTACAGGGCGCAAGAATGCAGGGCATTCTCATCCTGGCTGCCAAACAGGAAAGAGCCTGCCTGTGCAGTTTGCGATGCAGCTTGCGCTACGACGACACCGGCATTCGCTGAATTGCCAGCCCAGCCCGCATGTGAAATCTTATGCGCCAGCCCCAGCCACTGGGTAAATAACAGCGCAGGCAATAGCAGGCACAGCAACCATCGTTTGCTGTTTTGCTTATTGATCTTGAAGGCGCGTGACATTTTCAGGCTGAATTTCTGATTTTGTAGGAGAAAACCGTAAAACAAATATTATGCAAACTGCTGCTCAAAATGATGCTTCAACAGCAGAAGTCAAAAAAACCAATAAATCGGCTTGCAAAAATGGCCAGACTCTAAAAAGAGCCGTAAAAATACTAGCAAATATGTAGTAAAAAACCGACATTTCATGCAAGCGTGACAGGCAAATATTCCGCCGCCAGCCTATGTAGCATGAGATAAGAGTAAATTATCGCGCAAAAGTTCCATCGATTGCAACATGGTTGCATTTCTTTGAAATAAAAAAGCGCGCAGTTGCCACCGCACGCTTTTGTGAACCAGAAGCGTCAGAAAAACAGGACCTAGCTCAGTCGCCGTACAACTTTTGCTTCATTTCACGTCTTTGCTGTGCTTCCAGTGACAGGGTCGCTGTAGGACGCGCCAGCAGGCGTGGAACACCAATGGGTTCACCGGTTTCTTCGCACCAGCCGTAATCGCCTTCATCAATACTATTGATGGATTGCTGTACTTTCTTCAGCAATTTGCGTTCACGATCGCGGGTGCGCAATTCCAGCGCATGTTCTTCCTCTATCGTGGCACGGTCTGCCGGGTCTGGTACTAATACGGTTTCACGAAGATGCTCGGTGGTTTCGTCGGCGTTCTTCAATAAATCCTTCTCAAGCTGCTGCAAACGGGCCTTGAAAAATGCCAGTTGTGCAGCGTTCATATAGTCCTTCTCGCCCATCTTGAGGATTTCTTCCTCTGTGAGCAGAGCTTCGGGTGCGCTGACTGTAGCAGTCGATTTAGGTGATTTAGTTGCCACTTCGCTTACTTTCGATACGACGGGTTAATACATAGAACAAATCTGAAACAAGTTTGCCCCAGACAATTATCCTCCCCTTATTGATAAAGTAAATGACATTTGCATGAAAGCCACTTGCACGACAGACAACGCCTGTCTTCAATAGCCCGCTAGTTTATACCAAACAATGCTCCAAACCTTGAATAAATATGTCTTTAGGTAGATTTTTGCCAATAAACACCATCTTGCTTTCGCGCAACTCGTTTTCACCCCACTTGGCACCCACGTCCGTTCCCATGATTTGATGCACGCCCTGGAAGATGACTTTGCGGTCTGCCCCATCCATCAACAAGACACCTTTATAACGCAACATGCGCGGACCAAAGACTTGCACCAGGCCACCCAGGAATTCATCCAGTTGCCCGGTATTGAAGGGGCGCGTGCTTTTAAAGACAAAGGCGGCAATATCATCAGAATGGTGGGCATGGTGATGGTTGTGTGCATGCGGGCCATGGTCACCATGCTCGCCATGTCCTTTATGATGGTGGTGTTCATGGGTGCAATCTGCATCGCAGGCTTCATCTTCGTGCTTATGGTCGTGTTCGGCCTCCTCCGCGCGCAGGAAGTCGGGGTCCAGGTCCAGCTTGGCGTTCAGGTTGAAGCCTTTCAGGTCCAGCACTTCGCTGATGGCAATCTTGCCAAAGTCGACTGCGCTGATGGGCGCCCGTGGATTCATGCGCGCCAGGCGGGTGCGCAGGGTAGCGACTGTCTCTCCATCGACCAGATCAGTTTTCGATAACAGGATCTTGTCGGCAAAGCCAACCTGGCGCTGCGCTTCTTCATGTTCATCAAGCTGTTGCATGCCGTGGCGGGCATCCACTACGGTGACCACGGCATCGAGCATGTAATAAGTGCCGACTTCTTCATCGACAAAGAAAGTCTGTGCCACCGGGCCGGGGTTGGCCAGGCCCGTGGTTTCTATGATGACACGGTCAAAATGCAGCTTGCCTTCATTTTTTTGCTGTACCAGTTTGCTCAGTGCGACGATCAGATCGCCGCGCACCGTGCAACAGACACAGCCATTATTCATTTCCACGATTTGTTCATTACTGTCTTGCACCAGGATTTCATTGTCTATGTTTTCCTGGCCGAATTCATTTTCTATGACGGCAATCTTGTGGCCATGATCTTCTTGCAAAATGCGGTTCAGCAGTGTGGTCTTGCCCGCGCCCAAAAAGCCGGTGAGTATAGTGGTAGGGATTAATGCCATGATTTTCTCTGAAACAGGTTAGACAAGTTATTTGGAGCAGTCAGCGCACCAGCCCTTGATAGTCAATTCTATGTCGTGACTTTGAAAGCCACGGCCCAGCGATGCTTCCAAGCTCATTTGTAATTGTTCTTTCAGGGAGCCCGGTTCCTGCGTTTCATCCAGGCAGAACACTCGGGTGCAGCGTGTGCATTTAAAATGGCCATGATGATGGCCTTTGGTAGGTTTACTGGCAGTATCGTGGTCATTGCCCGTGCTGTAGCGAAATACACGATCATCGCCTGGTATTTTGTGCACCAGATCGGCTTCGGTCAGGCAATCGAGTGCGCGATAGAGTGTCACCCTGTCCATTGTCGGAAAGGCATCTTGCAACTCCAGATGCGATAAGGCGCGCCGACTCGTCAGCAGCTCAGACAGCACACTGCGGCGGGCATCCGTGGCACGTATGCCCGCGTCTCGCAATAAGCTCGATACCATGCTTGGTGTCTGTAAAGGAGGGGAGGATTTCATAACAAATCTCAGGTTTTCAAACTACATTATGCCTGAAATTGCAATTCAGTTGCAAAACTGAATTTTATCAGCCCTTAGGCCACATCGTCCTCGCAAGGCTAAGCCTTTAATCCCCCCCATCTTGCGAGGATGAGTGTCGGCAGACAATATATAGTCGGAAATCCCTATTGCATTGTCAGCGACGGCAGGAACGCAAGCCCAAGGCTGTTACGCAGCTGGACTGGTTTTACGCAAGTCTTGTCTATGATGAAAGCTATCGTATTTTCGTGCTTGGTATCGAGCAACAACACCTTGCGGGCACATCGCCCTGAACGCATATGATCGTTCAGGGTAGCTGATGTGCAGCTTGCTGTGCTTTTGATCTTTAATTTGATCTTTAATTTGATCTTTAATTTGATTTGTTAACCCGCGCCCATGGTGTCAATCAAGAAAATCAGCGTATTCTTTATGCGCATAGCCCTTGATGTTTTGCCATGGCAATTCACGGCTGGTAGCAGCTTGCAGTTTTACATCGACACGACGATAAAACGTACCCGCATTGTCGCCGCTCTCAATAACCCAGGGGATTTGCTTTTGTTCATCCCACAGTACGCGCTGGAACACGCCATTTTTTTCACGCTCCCTCCAGCGTGCGCCGCTGATGGTGGATGCTCTGTTTGAGACCGGTATGGCCTTGACCAGCACAGGGTCAAGCAGGTAAAAAGCATTTTCCCAGGAACCGTCAAAATTGACGTTGGCATATTCTGAAGGGGGAATTGCAATGACTTCTTTTTCTGGTGCGTTAATGAATTCTATACGTGGCTTGTTGCCATCCATGAAAATATGGCGGGGTATGAGCACATGATTGAAATGCTTATGCTGTTCTTCTTTCGCGTTTAAGGATACTTTCTTTTTGTCTTTCCCCTGGTCCTGATGATCATCCTGTAATGCACCAATATTTTCAGGCAAGCTACGGGTGACCCACACATGCCCGGGGCGACGTAACATCGCTTCTTCATAACGTGCTTCGCGAGTGACTCCTTCTGGTGTCAGCACTTTGCTGAAATACTGTATGCGCAGATTCAGGTCAGGCACTGCGCTAGATATTGTTCCAGCACTGACAGTGCCTGTTGTAGCAGCGATGAGGGTACAGGCGGCGAATAAAAGTGAAAGATTTTTCATGACGATATGGGGCAAGGGCAGAAATGCTGAGCAGAAATACAAAAAACCAGAGCGTGTCATCACGCTCTGGTGTGCCTATACTAAATAAGCAGGTTCAATCAAAAGCCAAATGCTGATTTCAACAAACCGAATACTTTGGTGTTGTCCAGTGTGCCTTTGAAAGATTTGGCGCCAGCGCCAGTTGCAAACAATTTTACGTCGCCACCGCCATGCGTTTCACTGGCAAGACGTACACCGGTTTCCTGCAAATAATTATCAGCCAGAACGGTTGCGCTATCGAGGTTGGTACGCAGGTCAGGACGGTTCGGTCCATTTCCGAAAACCAAGGTGGTGTAAGTGTTACCGTCGGCATCTTTAGTCGCCTGACCCGTTTTGTAGTCACGGTTGATATCGAGGATAGGATTGCCACGCTTGCCATAACCATTGAAGGCCAATGTATGATCGTGGTCTGCAGTGACGACGATCAAGGTGTTGGCCAAAGTAGGATCAGTCAATTTTGCCTTGTCCAGTGCTGCCTTGATGGCATCATCAAACGCAATTGTATCTATCAGTGCGCGTTTGGCATTGGTGCCGTGCAAAGCATGATCAATACGACCGCCTTCTACCATCAGGAAATAGCCGTTGGCATTTTGTGAAAGAATATCCATCGCCTTGGTTGTCATTTCAGCGAGGCTAGGCTGGGTGGCACCTTCACCTACTGGTGGTGTTGCGGTACGATCCAATTCATATTCCAGATGGCTTTTACTGCTGTACAGGCCGATAAATTTCTTGTTGGTCGGTGCCGCGATCATGTCTGCTTTGTTTGCCGAGACGGTATAGCCTTTGGCGCCAAGTTCAGTCAATAAGTTGCGGCCATCCGCACGCCCCAGTTTACCTGTGCTGGAGCTGGCATCATAAGGCAGGAAATGATTGCGGCCGCCGCCCATCAATACATCCACGCCATCCAGCAAGGCGCTGTTATAGCCTGCACCACCTGGCACCAGTTGTGCAGCAATTGCATACTGAGCATTTCTGTTGCAGATGTGAGAAAAAGTAGCGGCAGGCGTTGCGTGTGTTAATTCTGTCGTGGTGATGGAACCAATGGCTTTTCCTTTGGCTTTCGCGAGTTCCAGTATGGTCGCTACAGATGCACCATTGCCTGTTGCTGCGCAATTATTGATACCAAGATTGCCATTGGCATCTTTACCTGGTGGTGTCGCGACAGTTTCCGGGCTCATGGAAATGACTTCATTATTCATCTTGACGCCCGTCATGTAGGCGGCCATCGACGGCGCACTATCAGTAGTCTGGGCATCATTGGAATACGTCTTGATACGTGCAGTGCGCTCCAGCTTATCCATGTTCAGGCTGCCATCCTCACCGTATTTAAAAATACGGGATGCAGTCACTGTGGATGGGCCCATGCCATCGCCAAGGAAAAAAATGATGTTTTTTGCTTCGCCTGCAGCGTAGGCAGAATTTGCAAAACTCAGTGCCAGTGCTGCAGCTAAAAATGTTTGTTTCATAGTCGTTTATCCGTTCTCAACAAGGTCAAATAATCACAGGCCAGCAGCGGTCTTAACCAGGCTGAATACTTTTGTGTTGTCTATCGTGCCCAGGAAGGTGTCAGCACCTTTACCGATTGCTCCCAGAAATACATCAGTACCACCATGGGTCTCACTGCCAGCGGCGACACGCACTACCGATTCCTGATGATAAGTATTGGCACTCGTCGTATTTTCATCCAGGCTGATCATGCTGGAGCGATTGCCTTGTGTACGATTTTCACCATTACCAAAACCGATAATGGAATACGGTGCGCCGTCCAGATCTTTTTCTATCGTGCCAGTCACGTAATTTTTGACTACACCCAGCACGCCTGGATTACCGGCAGCTGTTTTGCCAGTACGTTTGGCGTAACCATTCAATACCAGAGTGTGGTCATGATCAGCAGTTACGACGATCAGGGTATTTTTCAAATCAGGATCGGAGAGCTTGGCTTTCGCAATGGCGGCCTTGATAGCATTGTCAAAAGCAACTGTATCCTGTAAGGCTTTTTTAGCGGTGGTTTCATGCAGGGCATGATCGATGCGACCGCCCTCAACCATGAGGAAATAACCCTTGCTATTTTTTGACAATACATCCATCGCCTTGGTCGTCATTTCTGCCAGGCTAGGTTCCAGTGCAGGGTCGCGATCAAGGTCATAGCTCATGTGACTGGATGTGAAGATACCAAACAGGCGGTCCGTTTTGGTCCCATCAATAGCATTGAATTCTTTACTATTGCTTGCGAAAGCATAATTTTTTGCTTTCATCTCGGCGATCAGGTCGCGTCCATCGGAACGCTTGCCGCCATCTTTGACAGGGACGAAAAATTGCTTGCCACCACCCATCAAGACATCCAGACCTGTCGTCCCCAATGCGTTGTTATAACCTGCGCCTCCAGGTACTGCTGCGGCGGCAATATCATTTTCCAGATCGCGATGGCAAATATGTGAATACGTTGCAGCCGGGGTGGCGTGAGTGACACGCGTAGTCGTCACTACACCTGCAGATAATCCTTTGGCTTTGGCCAGTTCCAGCAGCGTTGTCGCTGGTGTGCCATTTTTTGTGCCGCAATTATTGCTCAGTTTGTTGCCATTGGCGTCGGCTACCGGGTCTATTGCCAAGGTATCGGATGACATGGCGATGACTTCGTTATTCATCTTCACGCCTGTCATGTACGCAGACATGGAGGGGGCACTATCGGTGACCTGGGCGTCATTGGAAAATGTTTTGACGAATGCTGTTTCTGGCAAAGTATCCATAGTCAGCTCACCATCTTCACCGACAGAATAAATGCGTGCAGCGGTCATGGTGGTCATGCCCATGCCATCGCCTAAAAAGAAAATAACATTTTTAGGTGCTTCCACAACGGGAGGTGCATCAAGCGGGGTAGTTGAATTGTTGCTGCATCCTGCAACTAACAAGGTGATTGCTGCGCTGATCGCAGCAACGGAGAAATAATGGCGTTTCATTGTTGGCTATCCTGCTTGATTAAAAGCAAGGAATATAGCTATATTTTGTTACATAAGGATGACGCCTTCAGTGATGCCCTGCTTTAATGCATACCAGTTCGGATACGCCATCTATCCAAAGCAAGGGCGATAATGACAGACGGCAGTCCGCCGAAAGGCGATTGCAGCGTTATTGGCAAAGGAAGGCAAGTCTGAAAATCAGCAAGAGGGGCTTAGGCTTGTGCTACATTAGTAGTCGTTGTAAAAATCTACATATTTTTACTTTTACCGGGAGTCTCTGAAATCATGCAAAAAATGCTGAAACCACTTTTTTTGGGATTGGTGCTTGCTGCCAGTCAGTTTGTTCATGCTGCCAGTAATCCCGCCTATGAAAAAGTCTTGAGCTCGGATGCACCGAATGCCAAGGATCATCCCCTGACCGGACGTTACCAGGGTTCCAGTATTCTGTTACAGACACAAAAAGCCTTTGACGAGATCAACTTCCCGACTGGTCCGGCCACCGAGCCAGACTACAGCAGCAACAAGAAGTTTTCCAAAGTGCAGCATGCCGAGGGAACGTTGACGCGTACAGTTTATGTCGCCCCCAAAGGCCGCTCTTCACTGGAAGTCTTCCGCAATTTCACTGACAGCCTGTCCAGCAAAGGCTTCAAGCCGGCATTTCAGTGTGATAACGATAGTTGTGGCCCTTCCTTCAAAAGCCTAAAATACAACTGGAATGAAAAACGTACCCATGTTCAAGGAGAAGGTTACGATAACAATCGCAATCGCTTTGTTTCCGCCGTGTTTGATGGTGCCAAGGAGATACGTTATGCTTTGCTGCAAAAAGGGGCTGGTGCTGCTGCGACCTATGTAGGTGTGTACGCAGCCTTGAATTCTGGCGGCACCATGGGCGATATCACTGACAGCCTCAGCGACCACGTTGCGGTACTGGTAGAAGTGCTGGAACCAAAAGCCATGGAGCAGAATATCGTCACCGTCGATGCCGATGCCATCAGCAAGGAACTGGCAGCAAACGGTACTGTCAGCTTTTATGGCCTGTATTTTGATACCGATAAAGCCATCATCAAACCAGAATCCAAGCCACAGCTTGATGAGATGGCGAAATACCTGAAAGCCAATAGCGCAGCTGTTTATATCGTCGGCCACACCGATACCCAGGGCGTGCTTGACTACAATATGACTTTGTCAGGCAAGCGCGCCCAGGCCGTGGTCGATGCGCTTAAAGGCTATGGGATTGCCGATGCCCGTTTTATCGCCAAGGGTGTAGGTCCACTGGCACCGCGCGCTTCCAATGCTGCCGAGGCGGGGCGCTCCAAGAACAGGCGTGTGGAAATGGTCTTGCGCTGAGAACCTGCTTACGATCTTAAGCGCGAGCGCAACGTGAGTCCATGCGGGGCTCATATGCTGCTCAAAATGCTCATGTAATTAAGTACATTCCGCTTTTTGCGCTGCGTTTTTGTTACCCTGACCCCGCTGACGCTCGCTACAGATCGTAAACAGGTTCTAAACCAGTAGCGACTTACTTTTTTGCACGTGGATGCGTCTGGTCATATACCTTGGCCAGATGCTGGAAATCCAGAGAAGTATAGACCTGGGTCGCCGCAATAGAGCTGTGGCCCAGCATTTCCTGCACGGCGCGCAAGTCGCCGGAAGATTGCAAAACATGCGAGGCGAAAGAGTGGCGCAACATATGCGGATGCACATTGGCCGGTATGTCCAGAGTTTGCGCATGCGCCTTCAGGCGCAGCTGTATCAGGCGAATAGAAATGCGGGTGCCGCGCTCGCTTAAAAACAGTGGGTGCGGGTCAGCTTTCACCAGGGTAGGCCGTATCGCCAGCCAGTCTTGCAATGCTGCCAGTGCAGGTTTGCCTACAGGCACTATGCGTTGCTTGCCGCCTTTGCCTGTGACATGGACTTCACCTTCCTGCGTATCAACCCAGCCTGCCGAGCTATAGCCCGATTCATTGACCGCCGTCACATCCAGGCTGGCCAGTTCAGATACCCGCAAACCACTGGAATACAGAAGTTCAAACATGGCACGGTTGGCGCGTGCCGTGGGCTGGTCGGCGCCTTTGTGGGCGACCAGGCGCACTGCATCATCAGCCCCCAGGGCTTTCGGCAGGGGCTTGCCTTTCTTGGGAGCGCGCACGCCTTCTACCGGGTTGGTGGCCAGATCATGCTCTTCCAGCAACCAGCGGTAAAAGCCACGCCAGCTCGACAGTTTGCGGGCTATGCTACGGGCATTTTGGCCGCTTGCATGCATTTGGGCCGCGAAGCGCCGTATATGATGGGTAGTCAGGCTAATCAGCTCGGTGTTCCCGGCAAGCCTGATCAGCTCATGCAAATCCAGCAGGTAGCTGTCCAGCGTGTGCCGGGACAATTGCCTTTGACTGCGCAAGACTTCCAGATAATTAGCCAGATACTGATCTTGCGTGTTCATGCCAGACTTTCCAGGGGCGAAGCAACTACATATCCACCATGCAGCTCAGTGCCGCACTGCTGGTATCGGCGATCTTGCTGAGGAAATCAGTGGCCATCTCTTTGGTATAGCGATTTGGATCAGGGGAGCCCAATACCAGCAAGCCAAAGGTCCCACCTGTGGCCGACAGGCGCAAAGGCAGCATTGCCAGGGATTCAATCACCTGATCAGTTTCCAGCCAGGCTGCTGCTTCAAAATCATGGTTCTTGCCACAGTAGGGCGTGCTCAAACCCTTGGCAAACAATTGCGCATCGTCACTGGTGGGACTGGCAAACCAGGTATGGGTAAAGTCTTCAGCGACATTCCATAAGCGCAAGGTGGCATGCGGCAGCTCAAAAATATCCTGCAAACCCTGGGTCAGGGCATACGGCAAATCAACATCATTGCGCGCCAGCAAAAGAGCGCGGGTCCATTGCTGGAATTTTTGGCTGATATCGTGGTTTTCTTCAGCAATACGCAGCAAGTCTGCCATACGCAATTCCAGGCCGCGATATTTTTCGCGCACGACTTCCATCTGCCTTTCCTGTAGCGAGATAGCACGTCCCATGACCGGGCTGGTGAGTTTGATGGAACCCAGCAATTCTGCATGTTCTTCAAAAAAATGCGGATGCTGTATCAGGTAGGTGGCGATATCGTTAGAATTCATGGTGTTTCTGTTAAATTAATTTCGCCTTCAAAGACGGTGACAGCGGGTCCGCTGAGGAAAACTGGCTGGCCTTCGCCTGCCCAGGCGATAGAGAGTTCACCGCCACGCATGCTGACACGTACCGGGCTATCGAGCAAGCCACGGCGTATGCCAGCCACAGCTGCTGCACAGGCACCAGTGCCGCAAGCCAGGGTTTCACCGGCACCGCGTTCAAACACGCGCAGGCGTATATGCTGGCGTGTCACTATTTCCATGAAACCGGCGTTCACCCGGCGCGGGAAACGCGGGTGATGTTCTATCAGCGGGCCATCAAGGGCAACCGGGAAGTCATCAACATCAGCCACGACCTGCACCGCATGTGGATTACCCATAGATACGGCAGAAATCCAGACCTGCTTGCCATTGATGTCCAGCGGCCACAAGCTATCATTTCCCTCGGCCCTGGACTCCAGACCTTCGGCATTGAATGGCACCTGAGCCGCTGCCAGTATAGGCGCGCCCATATTGACAGTGATATTGCCATCATCTCCCATGCGCGGCTCTATGATGCCGGACATGGTTTCTACCCGTATGCTGGATTTGCTGGTCAAGCCTTTTTCGATGACAAACTGCACAAAGGCGCGCGAGCCATTGCCGCATTGCTCGACTTCGCCACCGTCAGCGTTATAGATGCGATAGCGGAAGTCAACATCCTGGCTTTCCGGGCGTTCTACCACCAGGATCTGGTCTGCACCTATGCCAAAACGGCGGTCGGCAATCAGCCTCCACTGCGCAGGAGTGAAATTGATGTGCTGGTTGATGGCATCGATAACGACAAAATCATTGCCTGCACCATGCATTTTGGTGAATTTGAGTTTCATGCTGTGATTATATCCTCAGTCGGCATAGCTCATGTGCTTCTGGCGTTTTGATATCACTCGAGCTGATAGACACCGCAACCCAATACCAGATTGTCATCGACTGTTTCTATATAAGAAGTTTTCGCCTCGGTCTTTTTTGAGACTGGATTGACTATCGTGTAATTGACCCAACCGCCGCTTGCTGGCAATTCAAAGGCTTCCCTGACCAGTTTGCGGCCATCCAGGCCATCGACATGGAAGAGATTGACCTTGAGTTTGGCGGCATTGCCTGCAAACGCCAGGTATTGGCCATTGCGGTCAAAGGCAAATACATACATGTCGCGGTCGGCAAACAGTTTGTCGGCATTGGTGGTGATGATATGCAGGGCGGGCCTGCCTTTGGATTGATAAACAGTCACGGCTTTCTTGACCAGGGCATAGGCTTCGTCCGCAGTGCCTTGTAGTAATTTGAAGGCTGATACAGCCCTGGTCAAGGCCAGGGCCTTGTCTTCCAGGCTGATGGAAGCATGTTTGGCCTGCTCTGCCATCTGCGCATTGCTTTGCGTGATGCCGTCGAGATGACGCAAAGCTTCGGATATTTGCGACAAACCATTGCTTTGTTCGCTGGAAGCGACCGAGATGGCATTGATATTATTTGCCAGGTCGCGGATGCCGCCGACGATATCAGTCAGGGTCTGGTTGACATTGCTGATCTGGTGTACACCCTGATCCACTCTGTGCACGGAATCATCAATCAAGCGCCTGATCTGGCGCGCCAAATCGGCACTTCTGTGTGCCAGACTGCGCACTTCACTGGCAACGACGGCAAAACCACGCCCGTGCTCACCGGCACGGGATGCCTCAACAGCCGCATTCAGGGCCAGAATATCGGTCTGGAAAGAAATGCCATCGATGAGTCCGACGATTTCCTGCACCTTGCGTGCACTCTGATGTATGCCATTCATGGAATCGACGGCGGCGCGCATGTCGTCACCTGTCGATTCAGTAATCAGGCGCAGGTTTGCTGCCAGGTTGTCTACCGCCCTGGCACTGTCTGCATTCTTTTTGACAGTATCGGCCAGGTCGTCTACGCTGGCCGATGTCTGCTCCAGGCTGGATGCCTGTTGTTCGGTCCTGACAGTCAGGTCGCTGATATTACTTGCCAGCCCCTCGCCCAGTTGCGCCACCATACTGGCATTGCTGCGCACATTGGCGACCAGTCGTGACAAATTGCCATTCATGACTTCCAGCAAATTGCCGGTTTTTGCCAGTTCGTCCTTACCTATAATGCGTATATGATTGGTCAAGTCACCAGCGGCAACTGCACGGGCTGCCCGCGCGACCAGGTTCAAGGCGGAAATGAAGTCGCGATAAAAGCCCAGCGCCAGATAGCAACTGAGGATGACAATAAGCGCTATACCCAGGCCCAGCAGGTTTTGATACAAATCCATTTGCTTGCTGCTGTCTGTCAGCATCCCGCTCAGCTTGCCTTGCATCTGGGTTTGCAGTGCCAGGGCTTTTTCTATGGCTTGCGTGCCTTGCGAAAAATAGGCGCTGGCATCGCCGTTGATACTATCTGCCAGCAGGTTTTTTCTGGCCAGCGCAGCAAATGCCTGCGATGCCTCAAAGGCTGTCTGTTCTGCTGCGGCCAGGTTCAAACCAGCGCGCTGCATGGCATCATCCAGATCAGCGACGCTATTCATGGCTGTCTGCAAGGCATCGAGACGCGAGACTATGCCTGCTTTTTCCGGAAATTCCATAGCTCCGGTTTTGATATAGCTGGCTCCCAGCCCGCGCAGTAGGGCCAGATGCTCTATCCAGACCGGTAGTTTGCGTATGGATATATCCAGTAAAAGAAAATTCGCACTGTCACTATTCGTCAGCAAACCTGTCTTTTCACTGAGCAAGGCAGAAAACTGCAGACCTTGCCTGATCAGGCGACTATGCTGGGCGACATTGTCTTTAACGTTGGCAGCAATCTGGCCTGCCACAAGTTGCCTGAGTTCATCGGCGCTGGCTTTCCATGATGCATGCAAAGCCAGGGCGGTGTTGTTATTGAGGAACAGATCAAATTGATCCAGGCTGCTTTTTAACTCAGCCCTGGTCTTGAGCAAGTCTTCATCCAAGTTTTGACCCGACAGCTTGAGATTGACCTGACCGCGGTGCTTTTGCGTCTGTATCACGACTTTCATGATCAGGCCATTTGCCTCCACCCCCAATAAGCCCGCGTGCACTTTTATGGCTTCAGCATGGATCTGCTTGAGCGCCAGGCTGGCAAAAAACAACAGAGGCAGTAGCAAAAGAATAAAGATACCCAGTAATTTGCTGCGCAAACTCAGTTTGCTCATCAGCACTGTACAGGGGTGCATGATCTTATCGGTCAGACTGACTTTATTCCCGGACATACAAATCCTCGCTTTAATGCATCACCGCCTATAAGGAGCCTGCTCTTGGATATCAGCTATTCTCCCAGATTATTGTTATTGATACGATAGAAATTACATGCATAAAAAACAAATTTTCCATCCATAAAGTAAGCATAAAGTAAGTGCGACCAGTACACTTTAGTTAAGTGTCAGTCATACTGTACTGGTCTTTTTGTGAGGCACTGTCCATTGGGGTGGGCAATACAGCATGTTAATGTGCGATCCATAAATAGTAGATTGAAGTAGTTCGCCTTTCACAATTCAAGCTAGCTTAAAAAGTATATGATTCACTCAAAAGGTGATTCTGTTTTGTTGCGCACACCATTGCCACACGATAAAAAAGCACGGAGACCCCATGAACGCACCCCTCAAAGCCGAGCAGCAGGCGCTGATCGACAACAATATTTCCCTGGACGATAAATTTACGCTGGAGCGCGGCCGCGCTTTCATGACCGGCACCCAGGCCCTGATACGCCTGATGATGCTGCAGCGCCAGGCCGATGAAAAAGCGGGCTTGAATACCGGCGGTTATATCAGCGGCTATCGCGGTTCACCTCTGGGTAACGTTGATCTGACTGCTGCCAAGGCGAAAAAACATCTGTCCAAACACCATGTTAAATTTCACCCTGGCGTCAATGAAGACTTGGCGGCCACGACAGTCTGGGGTACGCAACAGGTGAATATGTTCCCTGGTGCGAAATATGATGGTGTGTTTGCCATGTGGTACGGCAAAGGCCCGGGTGTAGATCGTTGCGGTGACGTGTTCAAACATGCCAATCTGGCGGGTACATCAAAACATGGCGGTGTACTGGTCGTGGCTGGTGATGACCATGCTGCCAAGTCTTCTACAGCAGCGCATCAGAGTGAACATATCCTCAAAGCCTGCGGTATTCCGGTTTTGTACCCATCTACCGTGCAAGAGTATCTGGACTATGGTCTGCATGGCATCGCCATGTCGCGTTATACCGGCCTGTGGGTATCGATGAAATGCGTAACGGACATCGTGGAATCCGGTGCTGTCGTTGATATCGACCCAGATCGCGTCAAACCAGTGATTCCTGAAGATTTTGTCTTGCCTGCCGATGGCGTGAACATCCGCACACCAGACCCGGTGCTGGCGCAAGAAATCCGCATGAATAACTACAAATGGTATGCGGCGCTGGCCTATGCGCGTGCCAACAAACTCAATAAAATCATCTGGGACAGCCCGGTTGCCAAGATAGGTATCATTACCGCCGGTAAATCTTATCTCGATACCCGTCAGGCACTGGCCGACCTGGGCATAGATGAGCAAGTCGCCAAGGACATAGGCATACGTCTGTACAAGATAGGCCTGACCTGGCCGCTGGAATCTGAAGGCGTGCGCGAATTCGCTACCGGACTGGAAGAAATCCTGGTGGTTGAAGAAAAACGCCAGATCCTTGAATACGCTTTAAAAGAAGAACTGTACAACTGGGAAGACAAAGTCCGCCCACGCGTGGTTGGCAAGTTTGATGATAGTGGTGAGTGGAGCAACCTGCATGGTTCTGGCCATGGTGAATGGCTGCTGCCTGCGACGTATGAGCTGAGCCCGGCACAGATCGCCCGCGCGATTGCTTCCCGCATCAGCCGCTACTTCGCTGGTCACCCGGTAGAGCAACGCGTGAAAGAGCGCGTGGCCTATCTGGAAGCCAAGGAAGCCATGCTGAATGTGATCTCCAAGCCTGATCCTAATAAAGACCGTGTACCACATTTCTGTTCCGGCTGCCCGCACAACACTTCCACCAAAGTACCGGAAGGCAGCCGTGCCCTGGCCGGTATCGGTTGCCATTACATGGTGACCTGGATGGACCGTGAAACCTCCACCTTCACCCACATGGGTGCTGAAGGTGTGACCTGGGTAGGCCAGGCACCGTTCACGACCGAGAACCATGTCTTCTGTAATCTGGGTGATGGTACTTACTATCACTCGGGTTTGCTGGCGATACGTGCTGCGGTGTCGGGTGAAGTCAATATCACCTACAAAATCCTGTTCAATGATGCCGTTGCCATGACCGGTGGCCAGGAATTCGATGGCCCGCTGGACCCTGGCATGATCTCGCGCCAGATCGCCGCTGAAGGCGTAGGTCCTATCATCGTCGTTACTGACGAGCCAGAAAAATATGGTGCAGGCTATCCCTGGGCTGCCGGTGTCACCGTGCGCCACCGTAGCGAACTCGATGCCGTGCAACGCGAATTGCGCGTGGCCAAGGGCGTCTCGGCGATGATCTATGACCAGACCTGTGCTTCGGAAAAACGCCGCCGCAGGAAAAAAATCGACAAGGATGGCAAACCTGGCTTCCCTGACCCTGCCAAACGTGCAGTCATCAATGAAGCTGTGTGTGAAGGCTGTGGCGATTGCTCAGTGCAATCCAACTGCCTGTCAGTCGAGCCGCTGGAAACCGAATTCGGTCGCAAGCGCCAGATCAACCAGTCTTCCTGTAATAAGGATTTTTCCTGTGTCACAGGTTTTTGCCCCAGCTTTGTCACCGTTGAAGGCGGCAAGCTCAAGAAACCGGCAAAAACGAAAATTGAACCAGGTAATGCACTCGACGTGAATGCACTGCCTTATCCAGCCCTGCCTGATACCAAGACACCTTTCGGTGTACTGGTGACCGGTGTCGGTGGTACTGGCGTCATCACCATCGGTCAGATCATGGCGATGGCGGCGCATTTGCAAGGCAAAGCCTGTTCCGTGCTGGACATGACAGGCCTGGCGCAAAAAGGCGGTGCGGTGATGTCACACGTACGCCTGGCTGACAAAGCTGATGACATACAATCGACACGTGTAGGTACAGGCATGGCTGATCTGGTCATAGGCTGTGACCTGATCGTGACGGCAGGCAAGGATGCGCTGTCACGTATGGGCGAAGGCCGTACCCATGCCGCCATCAATGCCAATGGTTCGCCAACTTCTACCTTCATCAAGAATCCTAACTGGCAATTCCCGGCTGAATCAGCTGAGGGCGATATCCGTAAAGCTTGCGGTGCCGACCGTGTCGATCTGATCGATGCAGCCTCGATAGCCACGGCCTTGATGGGTGACAATATTGCGACGAATATGTTCATCCTTGGCTATTCCTGGCAAAAGGGCTGGGTGCCACTCGAAGAAGTTGCCCTGATGCGTGCGATTGAACTCAATGGCGTATCTATCGACTTCAACAAGCAGGCATTTAACTGGGGTCGTCTGGCTGCGCATGATCTGGCAGCTGTGCAACGCCTGGTGACACCGGCACAAGTCATAGAACTGAAACGCGCACCGACACTGGATGACACCATCAACAAGCGCGTGACTTTCCTGACGGATTATCAGGATGCGGCTTATGCCAGCCAGTACAGCGACTTTGTGGCGCAAGTCAAAGCCGCAGAAAGTAAACTCGTCGATGGTAACAAGCCTTTGCGCCTGACAGAAGCGGTAGCCAAATACCTGTTCAAACTGATGGCGTACAAAGACGAATATGAAGTCGCACGCCTGTACACCGACGGCAAATTCCAAAAGAAAATTGCCGACATGTTTGAAGGTGACTACGCGATCAACTTCCACCTCGCACCGCCACTGTTGGCCAAGCGTGATGACAAAGGCCATTTGATCAAGCAACAGTTTGGCCCATGGATGATGAAGGCATTTGGTTTGCTGGCCAAGTTCAAGTCCCTGCGCGGCGGCACCTTTGATATCTTTGGCTATACCGAAGAACGCAAAATGGAACGCGCCTTGCCAGTCGAGTACAAGCAAACTTTGAACAAACTGCTGCCTTTGCTGAATGCCGATAATTTGTCCAAGGCAGTCGCCATTGCCAGCATCCCTGAAGACATACGCGGTTATGGTCATGTCAAGGAAAGGCATTTCAAAGCCGCCAAGGCCAAGGAAGCAACACTGATTGCTGAATTCAATACGGCACAGTCTGCGCAAAAAGCTGCATAATCAGATCGATTGCTCCTACTGAAACCGCCATGTTTTGCATGGCGGTTTTTTTATGCCTGACTATCGGCTTAAGCAATAAAGCCACAAGGCTTTAAAATAGCGTTTCTCTTTTAGTCTGGAATCCATCATGCAAGCACGTTCTTTCATCGCTACAGCCGCCATCCTCATGTTCATAGGCGTCACTGCCGGTGCCTTTGGTGCGCATGGCTTGAAGCAAATATTGAGTGCCGACATGCTGACGATCTGGCAAACGGCGGTAACTTACCAGATGGTGCATGGCCTGGGCATGCTGGCGCTGGGCATCATGTTGCAGCAACAGGATAATGCCTTGTTGCGCAAGGCGGCCTGGGCGATGTTGATAGGGGTGATCATTTTCAGTGGCAGCCTGTATGCACTGGCACTCACTGGTGTGCGCATATTGGGGGCGATTACGCCCATAGGTGGCGTGGTCTTCCTGGCCGGCTGGGCGATGCTGACGTGGGCGGCAATCCGCCGTTAAGAACCTGCTTACGATCTTACTGCGCGAGCGTGATCGATGCTCATGCGCTGCCCTTAGTTACTCTGACACCGCTGACGCTCGCTCGCTACAGATCGTAAACAGGTTCTATGCTGTGATTGGCGATCCTGACCAGTTGATCTGCTCAAACAGAGCTTGCAGTTTTGCCGTGCGTACCGGGTTGATCATACGCATATAGGCGAGCTTGCCTGCCAGATGGGCGCGAAAATCTGCATGTCCTGCGCGGTTTTGTGAAGCGGGATTGTGGCGCAGGCAATTAGTCAGTATCGCTTTCAAAGTATCGTACTCAGCGCGCTTGATATTGCAATGGCTGTTGACGACGATACCTGTGACTTGCTGTCTGGTTGCAGCGCGCATGATGCGGGTCTTCTTATAATTCAATACAAAACCTTCTTCCAGCACGATGGCAGCCACCTGCGGGATAAATCTTTGCAGGCTTTGCTCAAATTGCTCATCACCAGAAAACGTCAGGTCATCTGCATAACGGCTATAATTGGCTTGCATGCTGTCCACCAAAGCTTGCAGGCGCATATCGAGGCGGTACGCACATAGATTAGCGAGAGCGGGGGAGGTCGGCGCACCTTGTGGCAGATGCGGGCTACGTAAGAGATGTGCAGCGCTGATAGAGGCCTGCGGCTTGTCAGTTTTATTCCTGAAGATAGCGCCAGGCGTGCGATTGCTGCATAGTCTTGCCAGTGTACCGGCTACTTTTTCCGGATAAGCCAGTTTGCTAAATAGTGCATGCAGGCGTGAACCAGGGATGCTGCAAAAAAAATCTTTTAAGTCCAGCCTGACTACAACGCGCTTGCCCGTATGCTGTGCCGCATGGCTGAGGCTGGAGCGACCCTGTTGGAAAGCCTGCGCCGCTGCATGTGGTGGCACCCGGTTCAATATCTGTTGCAGAATTTTTCTTTGTATATTGCGCAGACGTGACTTGGGTATTTCCAGCAAACGCCAGCCGCCAGTTGCTTTTTCCAGCCAGCGGTAATGGTAGTGTCCGAGTTGGGGCGCTACCTGCGCATCCTGCCGCCATTGATCGGCGAACCAGGCCAGTTCATTGACAGTCAGGTTCAGGTGTCTGGCCAGATCAGCCGAGTTGCTGAAGTCAGGCAGGGCCAGCGCCTGCAGCCATGCCGGTTTTTCCGGGGCGATGGTAGGCTGCAGACAATACTGTTTGATTTGTGGTTTTTCCCCGTCGCGCCAGGCATCGTAGTAGCCGTGGTCATCCAGTATCAATGCAGCGATTTCATGGCGTGTATAGTGATAAAAATGCGGGCCAGCATGGCGATGAATTTTTTGACATAGCGCTGGTATCCATGGCCATTTCCTGCCCAGTACCCAGCTCATGTTTTTCATCAGGGCGATATGACTGCATTCACCTGCCAGTAAGGCATCGGCGATAGCTAAGGCGACCTGCTTGGGTGTATCCATGAATATAAGGCTGTGAGGTATCGAGGTATATTTGGGGGACAGCGGGGCGGCGCAGAGCCTGCAACCAGTCTCGTGTAGTGTGAGCCTGTCTGCATGGAATGCAGGGCGGCTCACGCGATGAAATACCAGGTCAATTTATCCCACGGGGTAACCCCGCAGAGGCGTTATGGACTTGCGTTTGAACGCCAGCTTGCAGGATACGCCGCCTTGCGAAGATAGGCTATGCAAGTCTGGCTGTCAATCTCAAGTAGGTAATTTCCCTGTTCTATTCACTATATTTGGCGACGGCTTGTTGATAGGCAGGACGTGCCTCCACCATGTCAACAAAGCGGGTCAGGTTGGGGAATGCCTCGCGGCCAGCGCCACGCACGGCGGACTGTACGGCAAACGACAATTGTATGTCTGCCCCCGTCAGGCTGTCACCGACGAAATAATCACGGCCCTCGAGTTCGCTATTCAGGTAACCAAAATGGTTTGCCACCTCGCCGTTGATACGCGGGTGCAAAGGTGTACCAGCTTCACCCAGACGCCCTACATACAACTTCAGCAGCAGTGGCAACATGGCAGAGCCCTCTGCATAGTGCAGGAATTGTACATAGCGGTTGTAGTCGGAAGTGCCCACGGCAGGGGCCAGACGACCATTGCCATAAGTGCGTATCAGGTAATCGATGATGGCACCGGATTCGATCAGCGTCTGGTCTTTATCACGCAGCACAGGGGCCTTGCCCAGCGGGTGTATCTTTTGCAGCTCGGGCGGCGCCAGGCGGGTCTGAGGATCACGGTCATAAGAAATGACGGTGTAATCCAGGCCCAGCTCTTCAAGCAACCAGGTGATACGGCGTGAGCGTGATTCTTTTAAGTGGTGGAGTTCTATCATGGCAGCCTCGCGGTGTGGGGGAATTAGAAAATCGCAAAAACTCATTATGCCCAGTTTTTGATGAGTGTGCGGCTTGCTGTGTTGCGGCACTAGAGTTAAGCCTCTAGAGTTTCCTGTCGGAATTGCCATTGGCGTCACATTCCTGACACAAGGCGGCCCTACTATCTGTGATTTCCAGTGGAGTAGCCAGATGCAAAACGATCAGAAAAAAGACCAACAAGACAAACAAGTGCAGTCGGCCAATATTGGCCGTCGCGGCTTTTTCATCAAGATGTCCTCCGTTGCTGCCGTCATGGCATCAGGTGGTGTGCTGACTGCTTGCGGTGGTTCATCCACAGTCTCAGCCCCAGTCTTGAATGGTGAGATGGCAGCTTTCAATTATGGTGTCGCCAGCGGTGATCCTTTGGCTGATCGCATTATTTTGTGGACCCATGCCAAGATATCGACCGATGCCAGTGTGGACCTGACCTGGCAAATGGCGGCGGATGCGAGTTTTGCCAGCGTACTGTTCTCAGGCAAAGTGACGACCAGCGCGGCCACAGGTTTTACTGCCAAGGTCGATGCCACAGGTCTGACTGCCAACACTGAATATTACTATCGCTTTATAGCACCGAATAATAGTATCTCTCCGGTCGGTCGTACTCGCACCCTGCCTGTCGGCAATGTGGATCAGGTCAAGCTGGCGGTGTTCTCATGCAGTGATTATCCTGCCGGCTATTTCAATGCCTATGACAGCGCAATCTCTTCCGGTGCACAATTTGCTCTGCACCTGGGTGATTATATTTATGAGTACAAGGACGGTGTTTATCCGCCTGTTGCATCGCAAGTTGCTGGCCGCGTTTCCGCGCCAGCCAACGAGATCGTCACGGTGGCTGATTACCGCGCCCGCCATGCCCTGCACAAGGCTGACCCTTACCTGAAAGCCCTGCATGCCCGCATGCCCATGATCACCATCTGGGACGATCATGAATTTGCCAATAATGCCTGGATGGATGCGGCAGAAAATCATAATCCTGCGACGCAAGGTCCATGGGCCGCGCGCAAGGCAGCGGCCAGCCAGGTTTATCATGAGTGGATGCCGATACGTTCACCAGATACCAGCAATTTGCTGAAGATTTACCGCTCTTTTGATTTCGGTAACCTGTTGTCACTGCACATGCTCGATACCCGCATGATAGGTCGTGAACAAGCGCCTGACCGCATGCTTGATGCACAAGGCCGCGATGTGGCTGATCCGGCATTCTTGCCGTATGCTTTCAACAAGAACAAGCAATTACTGGGTGTTACCCAGCAAGCCTGGCTGGATACGCAAATGAGTTCCTCCAAGGCGACCTGGCAGGTATTGGGCAACCAGACTGTCATGGGGCGCGTGCAATTGCCAGCATCCGTGCTGAAAGCCAATCTGAGTGCAGATTCCGTGACTGCCTATCTGACTGCCAAGGCTACGCCAGCAGCAGTACAAACGCAGACACAAAAAGATTTGTTGGATCCACTCAAGAATCCAAAAATCTCCTATAACTTCGATAACTGGGAAGGTTATCCAAATGCCCGCGATACTGTTTTCAATTCGGCTGCGAAATTGAAAACGGCAGGCAAGAAGTTCCTGGTCTTGTCAGGTGATAGCCACAATGCCTGGTTCAATAAACTGACGCTGCCGGATGGCACGCAAGTCGGTGCAGAATTTGCGGGTATGTCGGTGACTTCTTCGGGTTTTGAAAGTGTCTTCCCGCCCGCCCTGGTGCCACCTGCAACTCTGGCAGGTACCATCAAGGCACTGGTGGATGACATCAACTATATAGACACGTCCCGTCGCGGTTATATGCTGATCACCGTCACGCCCACAATGGCCAAGGGTGAGTATGTATATGTCAGCACCATCACCAGTTCCAGCTATACAACCAGCGTGGATGCCTTCACTTACGCTGGATAAAATTCAGTTGTCGGCCAGGGGCAACAAGATCACTTTCCCAAATGATCTTGTATGCAGTTGCTCAAAAAATCCTTGATCGCCAGCACCCTGGTACTGGCTTTTAAATCCCGGTGGTAGACCAGCCAGAGCTTGCGTGACAATTCTGACTTGCTGATGCTGACTTCGATCAAGTCAGGATCAGCATCTCCAATAAAGCGCGGTAGCACGGCCAGGCCGACTCCAGCCCTGGCTGCCTGCAACTGCACATTGGCGTTGTTGCTGAGCAGCCTGGCTTGCTGGGTTTTGAAATATTGTTTCAGCCATTGTGCCATGGGTAAATGCTCCCAGTCCTTGCCCCAGCTCACATACTGACCGTTATCCTCATGATGCCTGCTGCGATAGGCAGAAAATTGCACCGTGCCTATGGTGTGGGCGATGTAGTCTTGCTCGCCCGGTTTTTCACCAGGATTGGTCAGGCGTAAAGCAACATCTGCTTCACGCCGGTTAAGATCAACCAGCTTGATATCTACCGCCAGTTCCACTTGCAAGTTGGGGTGCAGTGCATACAACTTGGACAGGTTGGGTGTGATCAAATGCACGGCCATCATCTCGGCGCAAGCCAGGCGCACATAGCCACTGGCCTGACGGCAAGTGCCTGAGCTGGCATCGCGCCGCTCCAGGGCCAGCAAGGCATCTTCGACATTGAGGATGAGATCCAAAACTTCCTTGCCTTCGTCGGTCAGCAGATAACCGCTTTGCTGGCGCAAGAAAAGCGTATGGCCCAGTGCTGCTTCCAATTGCTGTATATGCCTGGCAACGGTAGAGGCACTGCTGCCCAATATCTTGGCAGCCTGGCTCAGCCCGCCATGCCTGGCGACGGCCAGGGCATATTTAAGGTCATTCCAGTCAAAGTCCCGACTTTCTATTTCTGGAAAATGGTTTGCCATTTTTTGCTATATGTTTTTCAAAATTGGATGACTATAGTAACGCAATCCTAGCGTAATCCTGACGTAATCCTAATGCAGTCAACTCTGCCAGAAAGTAAATAATGAATATGATGACTGCCCGCCTGTTTGGCGCGACTTTTTTATGGGCAACAGTATTCCATGTCGGCAAATTCGCCATGCAGCAGTTTTCTCCCCTGGCAGTCGTCAGCTGGCGCAATGCCATAGCCGGTCTGGTGCTGACCGGCCTGACCCTGCCAGCCTTGCGCACGCACTGGCTGGCTATTCGTGCTCATCTGGGTATTTTGTTGATACTGGCGATGTTTGGTGTGCTGGGTTTCAGCCTGTTCATGTTTTATGGCTTGCGCTCTACCAGTTCGGTGAATGCCGCGCTGATTATGGCTTTCAACCCGGCGCTGATTGTTTTACTGAATGCCTTGCTGAACCGGGAAAAAATACGCGGCTTGCAGACCCTGGGTTTGGGATTGGGTTTGCTGGGTGTGCTGATCGTGGTGGCTCATGGCTCCCTGCAAGCTCTGCTGAATCTGCATATTTCTCAGGGAGATATGCTGGTGACCCTGGCCAGCCTGTGCTGGTCTGTGTATTGCGTACTGCCCAGGCGTTATGCCAGCCAGGTACCCAGCGCCCTGCTGAGCAGCATGACTGTCAGCATGGCCGCCGTCATGCTGATGCTGCTGGCCTTTGCTGAAGCACCGGATATCTTTGTCATGCCGCCTATGCCTACCCTGCTGGCCATGTTATTCCTGGGTCTGTTTGGCACTGTCCTGCCCTATCTGTGGTGGAACCGCAGTGTGCAAGAGATCGGTCCAGCCAAAGCCGGTGTTTACATGAACCTGGTGCCGGTATTCGCCAGCCTGGTCGGCGTCGCCCTGGGGCAGCAACTGGAGAGCTGTCAATTGCTGGGCGCTGTCTTTGTCGTGGCTGGTGTGCTGCTAACGAACAAGCGGCCCGCAGCATGATGAGCTGGCTCAGTCGTGGCAGTATTCCATCGCCACTACTTCTGCATTGGAATCACTTTCTACTTCTACAAAGCCCAGTTGGTGATACAGATGCAGTGCTGCGGGATTATCTCTATAGACACGCAGGCTGACGACAGACAAGCCAGTCCTGGCAATAGCTCGCTGTATCAATTGCTCGCATAGCAGCCTGCCATAGCCCAGGCCACGTGCCGCTGGCGAGACGATGATACGACCCAGATGCACGCGTTGCTCATCGCGTCGCCAGAACTGGGCAAATGCCACGACTTCCTGATAGGCATTCACCATGACCAGGGCTTGTGCATGCGGTTTAGCCAGCAAGGCAGGCAAGTCGGCACTGGCAAAAGGATAGGCTAATTGCGGGCCTGCCCAGCGGGCACAGGCCAGGGCATCCGGTATCCAGCTGGCGATGACAGGGTAATCTGCAGTATTTGCAGGGCGTAAATTGGGTGGCATTTTTATCAAAGTTCCATGAGTTATCAGTGGGTTTCAAATTCTTGATGCATCAGTGTACGGTATTTATTTTACAATTTAACCGTAGACGGAGTTCATTGTGATATCGATAATTCGCCCTGCAATGCTTTGCTGCTTCACTTACATGCGCTCGACCAATCATGTAGGAAGCGACGCTACATTAACCTAATGAAAATCACTTATGTCAAACACGCTTGCCGCGAATACTGAGTCTGTTGATCCCCTTGATAACAATAAGCTGAAAACCTGGAAACGCCGGAGTATCAAAGTCCTGTTGACCATGTTTGTGATAGTGACTGTGCTGCTGGGTTTGTTCGTGGTTATCAACTGGAGTGATGAAGCACTGTCTGAGCGCGCAAAATTATTACTGCGCGAACCGCCCAGGCAGGTAGCTGATGCCCAGAATGCTTACTATATTTTGAAGGCTATGGATGCGCCAGCGGATACCGATGTTTTTAAAACGGCAGTCGATAAAGAGCATGCAGAACGTGCAGAATTTCTGAAAAACCGCGGCATCTATACTGCTTCAGTGAAAGACCCAGAAAAGCCAGCGACAGTCACATTCACCTGGGATCAAAAACAATGTCAGCAGATGCCTAATTGCGTGCAGGACATACTGGCACATCGGACGAATTTGTCAGGACTGATGAAAGATAACCAGCTCTTGCTGCAGCGTTATCAAATGATGCAAAAGATGGGAAATTACGAAGAATTGCTCTTGCCGACTTATATGGCCAGCGTTCCGGCTTACAGCCAGTTAATGCGTGCCATGGATATGCAGACCACAAAGGCTGTGTTTGAAATGGCCGACGGTAAATTCGAAACAGGCTTGCAAGAGCTGGAAAGCAATAATCATTATACCAGGCTGATGCTGGGGAAAAGTAGCAGCCTGATTTCTAAAATGGTTTTGTTGACGGCCTTATGCAAGCAAGTACGGGTAGTGAGTGAGTTGGCCGTGCTCTATCCAGTTTTGATGGTGCAGTATGCAGAACGTCTGAATCTGCTGGTAAAGCCTATGTCAGATGTAGAGCGTAGTCTGGTAGCGGCGATTTCTTATGAGGTTATGGTCAACATGCGATTCGTGCAGGATTTACCAGAAAATGCCAAGGCAGCACAAAACTCGTCTGATCCTGAAATGAGCAGCTGGCAGTATAAGATGCTGGCAGGTAAGTATAGTTTTCATGTCAATGCCACATCCAATCTCTTTGCCCGGCATTGGGATATCATACTCAATACTGCCAGCCAGAAATTGCCGGATACTGTAACTATGAAAAAGCAATTGATCGAATTGCAGGAAAAAAATTTGGGGACAGGCATTTTATCTGCCCACCATTATGTCTATAACCCGGCAGGAAAAATGCTGGCATCAACAGTGATACCTGATCAATTTTCCAGTTTCCTTGAAAGAAGCATAGACGCGGATGCTTATCTGCGCCTGGTCGCTTTACAGTTCGATATCCTGAGTAAAAAAATACCTGTAACCGATATCCCTGCGTATGTCGATAATGCTGCAGCAGTTTTCCGTAGTCCTTATGATGGTGCAGCCATGAAATGGGATGTCCGCACACGTCAGTTGAGTTTTACCGGTCATGAAAAAGCCAGCACCAATCCCGATGGCGGTAAGATCAGCATCGTCTCACTGATTTAATCCGGGACTAGTCTATGTCTGGTCTGGTTGTCGCCATCGTCTTGTTTGCTGCTTTTCTCCATGCTGCCTGGAATGCAGCGATCAAGGTTGGTACTAATAAATACTTCAATACAGTGCTGGTGACTTCTGGCGCCGGTCTGGTTTGCGCCATCGTCCTGCCTTTTGTGCGCCAGCCAGCTGTCGATAGCTGGCTGTTCATGCTGGCTTCAGTCGCTCTGCAGGTAGTGTATTTTTATTTGCTGGCTGCCGCTTACCGGCATGGTGACATGAGCGAAGCTTATCCCATCATGCGTGGCACGGCCCCTTTGTTGGTGGCGCTGGTCAGTGGCAGTGTTATCGGTGAAGCTGTACCCGCCTTGCGCTGGCTGGGTTTGGCCATGTTGGTTGCCGGAATACTGGGTTTAAGCCTGTTCGGGCAAACCAAAACTGAGGACACCAAGCAGGCCTTATCGAGTCGCTCCAGCCGTGGCTTTGCCCTGCTGAATGCCTGCTTCATTGCTGCTTATACCGTAGTGGATGGCATAGGTGTACGCAAATCAGGCGCACCTGCTGCCTATACCATGTGGATATTCTTGCTGACGGCACTGGTCTTATTGACGGTGCTTATGTTCAGGAGCAGGCAGGAATTTTTTGCTTATATCAAAGGTAAATATCTGCTGGGTATCGCCGGTGGTACTGGTTCTGTTGCCTCGTATGGCCTGGCATTATGGGCCATGACCCTGGCACCAGTGGCGGCCATTGCCGCCCTGCGTGAAACCTCTATCCTGTTTGCCACAGCGATTGCGGCCTGGGTCTTGCATGAAAAAATTTCTGCCAGACGCCTGGCGGCCATTTTGCTGGCGGTGGCTGGTGCGATTGTTATTCGCTATACCTGAGATTATTCCTTGATCGCTTCTACACTGAAAGACAAAGTCACTTCATCGCTGACAAAGGGCACATAGCGGCCTACGCCATAGTCGCTGCGCAGAATTTTGGTATTGCCGTTGGCACCGCAGGCGCGCTTGAGGTAGAGGATCATGAAGCGGCATTCAAATTGCGTGATGTCGACTGTCACTTTGCGCGTCACATTCTTAATGGTTAAATCGCCTTCGACCTGTACCAGCTTGTCTTCATTGAAGATCATCTTGTTTGACAGGAAAGAGATTTTTGGATACTTCTCTGCATAGAAAAAACTCTCAGAACGCAAGACCTGGTTGAACTTGTCAGAACCGGTATTGATGGAGTCGGCATCGATATTAATTTGCAGACTGCCAGTGTTGTTTTCCAGGTCCAGTTCTATGCTGCCGCTATTCTTGTCAAAACGGCCGCGCTGCAGTGACAGACCCCAGTGTCTGTATTCAAAGCTGCTGAAAGTATGCTCCTGGTCGACCAGATATTTATCTGCAGCGGCTGCCGTCAGGCAAGCGCCAGACAATAACAGCAGCAGGCATTTTTTCAACATGGCCGTTCCAAAATAAAAAAAGCAGTAACAGCCATCATAAGCTGTTACTGCCTGACTTGCCAGAGACTCGTCTTTTATTGTTTGACGAACTTCAGCGTCATCCTGTCACTTTCACCTATGGCTTCGTACCTGGCTTTATCTTTATCCTTGTTGGCAAAGGTAGGTGGCAGGGCCCATACACCGTTTTCATGATCGCTCATGTCTTTGGGGTTGGCATTGACTTCAGATTTGCCTGCCAGTTTGAAACCTACGCTTTCAGCCAGTTTGATGACATAGCTTTCATGTACATAGCCTGTGCTGGCTTTGTCGTCCTGGGCTTTGCTGGCTGGCAGGCGATGCTCTACCACGCCAAACACACCACCTGGTTTTAAGGTGTCATAGGCGCTTTGGAACAAGGCTTTCATGGCGGGTTCGCCATTGCCTATCCAGTTATGGATATTCCTGAACGTCAACACCATGTCGGCGCTGCCCTTGGCTGCGTAATCAAGCTTGGCGGGTGGTGCAAAGACACCCATCTGTACCTTACCATAGACGGCAGGCGTGGCATCCAGTTTTTGCTTGAAGCTGGCTGCACCCTTGCTGGTTGCCGGGTCTCCCAGGGCTGCTATCATTTTGCCATTGTCGCGCAGATACGGTGCCAGGATTTCGGTATACCAGCCACCGCCGGGTGACAGTTCAACGACCGTCATATTCGGCTTGATACCAAAAAAACTCAGGGTTTCATAGGGATGACGGGCGCTATCACGTACTGCATTGGCAGGCGTGCGTTGTTGCCCTGCAATAGCGGCCTTCAAGGCATCATCAGCCATGGCGACCTGACTGGCACCTATACCTGTGAGCAGGCTTACGGCGAGCAGAAATTGTTTCATGCAGACTCTCCTAAGGAAAAAACATATGACTGCGGGAACTTATAAACGTTCCACGCAGATGGCAAGCTTTGATCGTGCAGCGCATCATAAATCTTTTTGAGCTACTCAGTCATCCCCCGTGTCATCGCTGCTTTTGCCATCATTCACCCATTCCATGATGTCGCCGGGCTGACAGTCCAGGCGCTCGCAGATTTTTTCCAGGGTGGAAAAACGTATACCCTTGACCTTGCCTGACTTGAGCAGGGAAAGATTTTGTTCCGTGATGCCAACAAACTGTGCCAGTTCCTTGGATTTGACTTTGCGTCTGGCCAGCATGACGTCGAGATTGATCACGATGGACATCAGATAAAGCCCTCATTTTCTTCTGCCAGCCTGCGTCCCTCATGCAGCATGCCAGTCACCAGATAAAACACCAGGCAGACCAGCAAGAGCATCAACTCTTCCGCATTCACCGAGACTGACAAACGGTGCGTATAGACGCCCGGCAATAGCGTGAATATCAGGTGGCGCACGGGTACTTCAATAATGCCAAACAGGGTGGATAGCGCCAGTGCACCGGCAAAGCTATGCAGGCAGGCAATATTGCCGAGTGAAAACATGGTTTTTTGCGCATCAGGCAATTGCAAGGCTTGCAATAAGCGATTCAGCTTCATCAATCCAAACAAAATGCACAGCAATGCTGGCAAGCCCAAGGCTATTCCTGCACTCCATTGGGCAGCAGACAATTGCTGTGCTTCTTCCCAGCCCATACCTCTGGCACTGACTTGCATATGCCATGTGCCCAGATGAGGTGTCAGGCCAGTCCAGGCCAGCACAAAGTACAGCACTTGCACCAGTGCGCAAATAAAAAGAAGGCTGCGGACCAGGCGGGGTTGATTTTTTAATTTCATTAATGATTGTCCTATAATTATAAATTACTGTTTTGCGATAATTTATTTCTGTTATAGTTTAATTGTAATAGAAGTTCGAGCGAATCACCAAAAGGAGTTAGATGATGCACAAGGTATTGAAACCGGTATTAAAAATTATATTGACCCTGGTCTTGCCAGCTTGCCTCGTGCTCAACCTGAGTGCCTGCATGACTATGCAAATCGGTGAAAGAAATTTTATACATCCAGATAGCAAGTCAGGCTATAAGCAACAAGAGCAATTTGACCAGGCAGCCTTGCAGCGCGTGGCAAGCAATGCCACTCTGCAAGAACACCGCATTGCCACCACAGATAGCCAGACTTTGCGTGGTGTCAGCATGCTGCAAGCCGGGGCAGGAGCGACAGTATTGTACTTTGGTGGGAATATGTTCCATCTTGACCGCCATGCCGGCCACATCGCCGCGGCCCTGGGTCAATGCAAGCTCAATCTATTTATGTTTGATTATCGTGGTTATGGCCGTAGCACGGGCGAGCCCGGGGTAGCCAATATGCAGAGCGATGCCTTGCAGATTTACGATTACGTGCGCCAGCATAGCCAGGGTAAGCTCATCGTCCATGGACAATCGCTGGGCAGCTTCATGGCTGCCTATGTCGCCCAGCAACGCCAGCCTGATGGACTGGTCATGGAATCGACGGCAAATAATGCCTACGACTGGGCTAGCGCAAATATGCCCTGGTATGCCCGTCCTTTTGTCAGCATAGAATTAAGCCCGGTTTTAAAGAATATTGACAATGCCGCAGCCCTCTCTGCCTATACTGGCAATAGCCTGCTGGTGATGGGCGATAAAGACAAGGTAACGCCGCTGGAGCTGGGTCAAAAGGTCTATGCTGCGATTCCGCAAGGCAATAAGCGCTTATTTGTCAGTGCGGGCGGCGAGCATGATGGTTTATTGGATAGAGGCGATGTACAGGCCACCTATTGCAGCTTTGTGCAAGCCTTTAAGTGAAATAAAACTGTGCTACCGACCTTGGTATGCTTGCGTGGGATAGCGTAAAGCCTCAGACTAGGCTCCCATTCATGCACACACTAACTCAGTTGCTGGCCTGCAGCATGATGTGTGAACGCATTTTTTGAATTGATATCATGAAAAAATCATCCCTGTTATTGCTGCCTGTGACGGTGTCCTTGTTATTGCCTTTGCTGGCAGAGGCGCAAACGCCCGTCTTTCGATGTGAAGTTGATGGCCGCGTTACCTGGTCGGACAAGCCATGCAAAGGCAAGAGCACAGTGGTGAAGGTCAAGCCTCTGAAATCTGGTGTGCCAAATAATACTGACGGCAAGACCAAATAAATGACAGGCGCGATATTGCCTTAACGATAAATTCTCTTTGCGGGAACTTGCCTTATTCACTATAGTCTGAAGATACACAATACTTCAGGAGACTATGTTGAAAAATCATTATTCCCGCCGCTATGTTCTGGCCAGCTTGCTGGCACTGGCAAGTTTACCTGCTGCTGCCGACTGGAGTGGAGGCTGGGGCTGGTTCAAGGGCAAGGGTATCGAAGGTTCTGGCAATGTCCAGAAACAAGACCGCAATGTCACAGGATATTCAAGCGTTGACCTGGCTTTGCCTGTGAAACTGGAACTGCGCCAGGGCGACAAGGAAGGTGTGCAAGTAGAGACTGACGATAATTTGCAGGCACTGGTCGAGACCGTGGTCGAGAGTGGTCATTTGAAAATCCGCAATGCGGAAAAAAATACTTATCCCAAGACCAGGACTCTGAACATCATTGTCTATTGCAAAAATCTCGACAAGATAGCTGTCAGCGGTTCTGGCAAAATCTGGACAGACAAGCTGGCAACAAAAGAATTGCAAGCCAAGATAGGTGGTTCGGGCGATATACAAATCAAGGCTCTGCAGGCCGATAGCCTGAGTGTGGTCATAGGCGGAAGCGGCAATTTCATGGCAGCTGGTACTGCAACCGAATTTGGTGGCACTATCGGTGGCTCGGGTGATATCCAGGTTGGCAAACTGGAAGCCAGTAATGTCAAAATCAAGATAGGTGGTTCTGGCACAGCACAAGTCTGGGCCAAGGACAAACTGGATGTCAGCATAGGTGGCTCCGGCGATGTCAGCTACTACGGTGACCCAAAAATCAGCAAGTCCATAGGTGGATCTGGCAAGGTGACACGCAAGGGTGATATGCCAGGCTAGGCTTGCAACAACATCGTCGCATAGGGCAAACATGTGTGGTACCAGTGTTTGCCCGCGCTATCAGCGCATTTTCATTTCTTCAAATCTTCATTGCTGACGGCTATCACGCCACATAAAAACTAGCGCAAGGGCATGTAGATATTGCTTAATAAGTCTGCAGGTGCAGTATCGCGCGGGTTGTTCAAATATTCTTCAAACGGCGGTGCATCATCTATTTCTTGCCCGGATGCCGGTAGCCATACACCAAAAAACCAGCGATACACTGGCTGCATGTCCGAGTAAGGGCCTTTGTAGGTTAGCACCGCATACTTGCCGCCGCGTAGCTCCGTTAAAGACAGAGGTTCTTGCAATGCCTGCTCCGGCAAAGGTTGTGGCGCGCTGATGCAGGCTTTTGAACGCAGCTTGTCTTCATCCACCGTCATTGCATCGTCGTAGTAAATCCCGAGCCAGCGGGTATCTTCCCTGAATAATTGCCGCGAGGCGGCACAGCCAACCAGAATATCAAAAGTCTTGCTGATGCCCATATAACTGCCGGTATTGTCTATGCTCAATAATTGCACAGGGTCTATGCTGGTGATGCTGACCGGGAAATGCAGGTCAGCACTGAGTTCATCGGGTTGCGGGAATTGCTGGTGGCTACCCTCCTTGCGAAAGCGTGCAGGTGGTTGTCCATAGACAGACGCAAAAATGCGGGTGAACGATTGCAGGTTGGGATAGCCAGAAAATTCTGCGATTTTATCTATCGTCATGTCACTGCGTGACAGCAGGGTAGCTGCTCTTTGCAGGCGCAGGCGCTTGACTGTAGCCACCACGCTCTCGCCATGAATGGCGCGATAGATGCGGTGCCAGTGATAGGGCGACATGCAGGCGATATCAGCCAGCTTGTTCAAATCCAGATCTTCATCAAGATGGGCATGCAGATAGTTGGTAACGCGGGAGAGGCGGCGTTCATAACTGACTTGCAGGGCTGGATTGGTAGACAATGCGGACATGCTGGCCTTGTAAAAAAATGTAGTTGCCGCTTATTTTATACCTATGTAGATGGCGGCTTGTTGTGGTCCCTGATATTCTTCAAAATCAGTCAGGTAGCGACGTTCATGTTCGCCAGCATTGGCAAAATAAGACCAGACCTCACCCCAGCCTTTGATGATGGCGGCAGGCATTTCACCTTCGCAGTTAAACACCATGTAGCGACCCGCAGCGATAGTGATGTTGGCGAATTCTGCTGAGTCTGCTGTGACAGCGACACCCGCAGTTACATCAAACAAACCGCTGGCGTCGCTTTCATAATTGGAATATACGCCATAGATTTTTCCATCGCCGGTTTTGGCAGGCAAGGTCTCAGGCAAATTTTTGGTAAAGAATTGTCCCCATAGAGGACCTATCTTGCCCTTGGTATCATTGGCTTCATCGGCATTGCGGGTGCGTACTTGCAAGCCACTGATCTGGAAATTACTGATGTTTACGAATTTTGTCTGCATGGTTTTTATCCTGTTCTAGAAAATAATGATGGGTTTTACTTCTGCATGGGTTGACGTATGATGGTCTTCCAGTTTGCTGGTGCTGCCTTGCGTATATCACTCAGATAAATCTCATGATGCCTGCCTGTCAGTGCACCATGAGCATTGATGAACTGATGCAGACGATCTATGGTCGGTCCTTCTTCGCTGAAAGGGCCTTTGTGCAATATTTGTGCGCAATGTCCTTCATTGAAAATTTCAAAACGTAATTCCTGCAATGCCGACAGAGTTTTTTTCTTGCCTGCTGCAGCGATGGCAGTTGCCACCATGTCTGCCGTGATAAAGTCAGGCTGCATGATCATCATGGTCCAACGCCATTCGTTTTTGCGGTCTGCGGTAAAAGCTGCCATGTCCTCAGCCCACCACAGACCTTCCAGGGGCATGACGGCATAATCAATTGCCGCGCTGCTCTTCTTGAACATGAACTTCAGGGTGTAAGCTACTGTGAACAAGGCTTCCACGGCTGCGGCATAATGACTGGATGAATTTGGATCACCCTGGCCATCTATCATGAGAAAATGAAACGCAGGCACATCCACTTCCCTCACCGCAGTGGCGGACGCCTGATAGACTGATTTAAATTGCTTCTTCAAGTCCAGTTTTTCCATGATAAAGAGGGGCACTAGTCGTCAATGTGCTCACCTTAACATGAAGGAATTTGACAAATCTTGCGGACTTGAGCCGGAAGGGATGGAGGATGAACAAAAATCTGAGGATACGCTGCGCCACGGAAGCGGATATCGCATCCATGCAAGCCCTGATCGCCCGTTCGGCAATGCAGCTCAGCGCAGGCTTTTATACGCCTGAGCAGGCCCAGGCCTTGCTCGTGCATGTGTTTGGTGTCGATACCCAGCTTATTCATGACCAGACTTATTTTGTCATCGAAGAGCAGGGCAGCTTGCTGGCCTGCGGTGGCTGGAGCAAGCGCAAGACTCTGTTTGGTGGTGACCAGGCCAAGCAGGGCGTGGATAATTTGCTTGATCCGGCGACCGATGCAGCCCGCATACGGGTATTTTTTGTCGAGCCAGCGGCAGCGCGCCGTGGCCTGGGGCGTCTTTTGCTCGAACATTGCATTAACCAGGCGCGGGCAGCAGGATTTACGGTACTGGAACTGGCCGCCACCATGCCAGGCGAGCCACTGTATCTGGCCTGTGGGTTTGCGGTATTTGAGCGTTTTGATCTGGATTTGCCAGATGGCGTGTTTACACCATTATGTCGCATGCGCAAGCAACTGGTTTAAGGTACTTGCCAGGAGGAAATGAGGTGATTCACAGGAAAAGTATATTATTAAATGGCTATTGATTTTTCTGGATACTCCCACACATGCGGGGTGACACGAGCCCTGGGCCGACAAGACTGTGTTCTCCCAGAGACAAAAACCGGGTTTTCCAGCAATGTACGCATGCAATCAAAGTGGCAATTTATGCCAGCCTGTTGTATCTTGTCGCACACATAGTCTTTTCTGAAGAGGTAAGTCGCGTGAAAGGTATCCTGAAGTTTCTGGCTGCTGCCAAGCTGGTTGACCTGTCTGATGAAGAAAAAATGAAATTGCATGGTATCGCGCCGGGCGATGAACTGGTCGAAACCAGCCTGGAGAGCGAAGCTGCAAGCGCCAATCCGCCACCCCTGCCAGACGCAAGCGATGCTGATACTTCCTTACCTCCACCCATAACATACGCGGCCGCTGATGTTGCCAGCGGCAAGTCTTTTGAGGATATCTTTAAAAGCGCCCAGATACCTGATTCCCCTTTCCCTGCTGAACGCTTGCTCAGGCTGCTTGACGGCTTGCGCGCCATGGATGAAGCTACCCGCAAGGCAGCAGTGCATGCCATGGATGCGGCTGACGATAATTGGACTATCGATGATTCCATCATTGATGCACAAAGAAAAATCACTGCACTGGAAGACTATCAAAAAGCACTGGAATCCCAGCTCACCGCCAACCAGCAGCAAGTGATTGCCGAAGTCGCCGATTTGAAAGCGGCAGAAGAAAGAGCCGTTACAGAAATCCGCAAGCAGATCGCTGAAATGGAAAGACTGCTGGCGCGCGAAATACAAAAAACAGCAGAACAGATCACCAATCTGGAAGGTGGGCAAAAAGCTGCCCAGGAAAACTGTGAACGTGAAGTAAAACGCTTGCAGGCAGAAGTAGAAAGATTGCGCGAAATTCCTGCGCAATTTTCACACTGAGTTCTGAATAATTCTGAACAATCCAGACCGAACTTACACTGAACTCGTACTGATTAACAACACATCATCAAGGAATGACCATGGCTACAGCTAGCCCTCTTGCTAAAGGACTTATTGCAGTGATTATCCTCGGAGCCGCAGGCTCTGCGGCCTGGAATCTGGCACTCAAGGACTGGTGGGCCAACCGGGCCGACGCAAAATCCGGTGCGACAGTGACAGCCAGTGCATCGGCAACGAGCAAAGCCAATGGTGTGAAGCCGTCAGGCAAACCTGCTCCTGCTGTAGTGTCGGGCACAGGGCCACTCGGTTCTAGCGGCAACCCCTTGAAAGTCAGCATCGTCAGCTTCCATGGTTATGCGCCTGCGCTGGTTGCCAATGGCAACAGCCTGACTACCCAGCCCAATTCTGTGTATGCAGCCAAGGGCGTGAATATGCAATTCGTCATCCAGGATGACATCCCGGCGCTGGCAACCGTGTTTGAGTCTGGCGCTGCGCAATGCGCATGGCGTACGTCTGACTCCTGGGCGCAGGAACAACCTAATCTACGCAATGCCGGTCTGGATGCGCGTGCTGTGATGGTCGTTGATAATACCCAGGGTGCCGATGCTGTCATCGCCAAAGACAGTGGTATACGCACTATTGAAGACCTGGCTGGTCATTCGGTCGCGGTACTGCAGTTCACCCCTTCGCATGGCATGCTGATTGATGCGATAGAAAATTCTTCGATGACTGCGCGCAAGAAAGAAAGCGTCAAGTTTGTCTTCATCAATGCTGATGAAGGCACGGCGGGTGTGCGCGCTGCGCTGGAATCCGGCAATGTCGATGCCGCCGCCCTGTGGGACCCTGATCTGTCGCTGGCACTGCGCAATGTCAAAGGTGGCCATGTCGTGTATTCGACCAAGACCGCCACCAACCTGATTTTTGACATCATGGTTTGTGACAGCCGCGTACTGGCAAAAGAAGAAAACATTCCGGTTGTCCAGAAATTTGTAGAAGGCTGGATGGAAGGCGTAACACAGGCAAGAGCAAAACCTGACAATGCCGTCGATGCCCTGGTCAATACTGAAGAATTCTTTAAACTGCTGGCCAAGCAGGAAGGTAAGCCTTTCATTAAATCCCTGTTCAGCAACCTGGTATGGACAGGTCTGGAAGATAATGCCCGTATCCTCGGTCTGGTGGGCGGTACCAATCACTATGACCGTGTATACCGTCGTTTTGATGGCATTTACCGTGCGGCGGGTGCATTGGCGAATCCAAAATCGCCCGTCGTCAATCCACAAGAAAGTTTTGACTACCGCTTCATCAAGGCCATGCTGGCCAGGAATACGGCTGTGGAAACGGCAGCTGCCAAGCCACAATATCAATTTACTGAAACTGCACAAAAAGTGGCTACCCAACAAACAGCCAGCGTCACCAAGCCAGTCACCGTCGGTTTTGCTACCGGCAGCGCTGAGCTGACCAAGAAAGCCCAGCGCGTCGTCGATACCGAGATGGTGCCCTTCATAGAAAACAATGGCAGCGCTTATTTTGAAGTCAGCGGTAACAGCGATGGCGTTGGTGCACGTGACTCCAACCTGCGTCTGTCGCAAGCCCGTGCTGCGGCAGTGGTGAAGTATTTGAATGAGCAATGGGAATTCCCTAAAGCACGTTTCAAAATCGTTGGTAATGGCCCGGATAAACCATTGTGTAATGAAGGCAATCCGGCAGCGGATGGCCTGGTGCTGGAAGATTGCCGTAGCCTGAACCGTACTACCCGCATCGGCGTATTTGCACGTTAAGCATCATGACGACATTCTGGAATCCCTACTCACCCATGTCGTCTGGCTTGCGACGCCAGTTGGGCGTCGCAGCTGTGGCCACGGTACTGGTGCTGTGGGCTGCGCTTGCGGCATCCGGCATGGTCAGCCCCACCAGGCTACCATCGCCCTGGGCAGTGGCGCAGGCCATGCTCTACCTGTCATGGAATGAGGGTAACAGCATGTTGTTCAATGCTACCCTGTGGTCGGCTGGCCGGGTATTGGCGGCTGGCCTGCTGGTGATTGCCATAGGCATACCAGTGGGTGTCATGATGGGCGCAGCTCCGCGTTTAAATGCTTTGCTGTCGCCGCTGATCGATCCTTTCCGTTCTGCGCCGGTGGTTGCCTTGCTGCCCATACTCGTCATGTGGCTGGGCATAGGTGAGGTCATGAAAATTGCCTTCCTGTTCATAGGTGCGGTAGTCTATCTGGTGCCCATGGTGCGCGATGCCATACAGGCTGTGCCGCAAAGCTATTACATCAGTGCCCGTGACCTGGGTGCCACACCCTGGGAATGCATACAAAAAGCCGTGCTGCCCATGGCCATGCCGCGTATTGCAGATGCCGTTGTCGTCAGTATCTCGGTCATGTGGACTTATATTACCGTGGCTGAATACGTCAATGCCCGCGAAGGCCTGGGCCAGTTGATACAGAATGCGCGCCGCTTCAGCGCCATGGACCAGGTATTTGCTGGCATCATCGTCATCATCGCGCTGGCGTTGGTGACTTATCAATCGATGCGCCTGTTGAAAAGAAAACTCTATCCATGGGAAACTTCGCAGTGAGTATGGATACCAAGACGGATACCAAGACGGATACTATGGCAGACAGCAGCCCGACAAGCATAATGACGACCACCACTGACATTAGCCTGCAGCTCAATGAAATCGTGCAGGAATATGTCAATGCAGATGGCCCAGTCACCCGCGTGATTGATGGTATCAGCCTGTCTTTCGACAAGCCCACCATCAATATGCTGCTAGGCCCATCAGGCTGCGGTAAAAGCACCTTATTGCACATGATGGGTGGCGTGCGTCCTTTTGGCGTACAGTCACCGACATCTGGCTCTGTACACATCAATGGTGAAGTCTGTGATGGTCCGCATGATGATGCTGTCATGGTGTTCCAGCGCTATGCCAACCGGCCTGACCTGACCGTCTATGAAAATGTTGCATTCCCATTTCGCCTGGGTTTGTGGAAGAAAAAATTCCCCGAAGCTGAGTGGAAAAAACGGGTAGACGATATGCTCGAAGCAGTAGGGCTGACAGATAAAAAAAATCTGTCGTCTGCGCAATTATCTGGCGGCCAAAACCAGCGCGTTGCTTTGGCACGGGCGCTGGTGTTGCGTCCACGCATCCTGCTCATGGATGAACCTTTCGGCGCGCTGGATGCACAGACACGTGAAGAAATGCAGCAACTGCTGATTACCCTGCACAAAACCAGCCCCTGCCTGATCGTTTTCGTCACGCATGATGTGACTGAGGCTTTGCTGCTGGGTGACCGCGTCATTGTACTTTCTACCCAGCCCGCCAAGATTGCGGACGACTTTGAAATTACCGAGAGCCGCCCGCGCTCTGCCGTATGGCAGCGTTCTACCGAAGCAGTCAACATGCAGGAACGTGTACTAACACAACTACACAAACTCAGTCCCGGACGCGGTACGCTCAGAGTCACTATTTGAAATAAAGAATTGAAATAAAGAATTGAAATAAAAACGTGCAGATCAAACAAGTTTCATATGTGAAGGAAATGCTGTACAGCCAGGGCAATATGTTTGCTGTGCTGGGTACGCTCGCCGCCAGCGTCTTGATATCCATACCCTACGGCTTCAATGCCGCACTGCTTCCTCTGATAGGCCTGGTGGCAGGGGAAACCATCGCCGCCATGTTTATCCCGTATTCAGAAAATTTCCGCGCTGCGGTCGACAAGAAATACCGGGAGCAGGAGAGAGCCGCTTCCAGGCAGCACTTCCTGGATGAAATCCACAAGCGCGAAGGCATCGCCTTCAAGGTATTTGGCTCCATGGATGCCTACCAGCGCATGCTGCAGCATGTTGCCTCGCTTTACCAGTATGCCAGTGATAGCCGCACCAGCCTGTCCATGAATGATGTGGAAAAACTTGATGATGCCACCCTCGATTACCTGAGCATGTGGCTAGCCCTGACGGTGATAGAAGAGCGCGCCAATTCCGTCAACATGAAAGAAGTGGAAACGCGCCTGGAACGCATCGATCAGGATTTACAAGATATCAAACCGGGCATGGACCAGTTGCAATTGCAAAAAGCGCGCAATGATTATCTTTCCCTCATCACGCGCCAGCGCCGCATGCTGAGCCGCAAGGCGGCGATAGAGGCAGCCATCATTTCCATGCCCGACCAGATGGATGAGATTTACCAAACCATCATGACTGCACCGACTTCATCCGATGTTGATTCCAAGCTGGCAGAATCGATCGCCAAGCTGGGACTGGAAGAAGACCTGGAAGCGGAATTGGAGGGTGCATTGCGCGATACCATGCCTGTCATTTCGCAAGAACTGGAAAACCGCAAGCAAAGTCGCATTGCAGCCGGAGTAAAAGTACAGCCGCAGGCACAGAAAAATACGCAGTAAATACCGGAAGGCATATTATGGAATACAGCATCATCACCGAGCAAGATTTGCAGGAACTGGCAGATTTCGAGCTGGCACAGGCTAGGGTAAAAAATGCGTTGAAGCTCGCCGGTGAAGAGGGCGCTGTGGGCTTGCTGCGCTTCTTTGCCCGCTATACAAGCTGGAATGGTTTTTTCGGTTCTGGCGTGGCTTCACTGTCCGGCAAGATAGGCCGCTCGCGTACTATGTTTGTTGACCAGACCGTGGCAGAGCGCTTGCTCAATGACCGCAGTGTCTTTATTGCGAGTTTTTTCTTTGATGCTGCGCGTGATGAATTCGATGACCGTGATACGGAATACCGCGATACCCATCGTTGCCTGGCGCAGGCAACCCTGGCTGGTTTATTGCGTTACGCACGTCAGCAGGGCTATACCGCATCCACTGCAGAACTGAATAAAATGCTCAATGAACCCGCCTGGTTAAAGACCCTGAATGCCAAGGTCGCTCAGGGTTATGGCAATGGCAGTGAAGACAGCAGGGATACCATCATGGCAGCGATAGGCTACCATCTGGGCTCAGAAATCCTGGCTGACCGTGAGTTCTCGATGATAGATGAATACCTGCGCAAGGAGCAAAAAGAAGTTACCCGTTTCTTGAAAAAAGCCAAGCAGGAAATCGCTGGTCAAAGTCATCCATGCTACCAATGGTTGCAGATACATAGTGGCCATGGCGGCGCAGCCGAGGCTGACCATTTTGCATGGGCCACCAAAGGTGCCGAACTGGCCTTTACTTATAGCCCCAAAAAAGAACATGCAGCCATGCGTGCCAGCCTGGATCATGGCTTCCAGACTTTTGCCAGGCATCACAAAACTTTTTTCGAAGCGATAGTTCGATAAAACGATCAACTCATGATCAATTCACGCTCAGTTCACGCTTAGTTATTTACCTAAAAGAGGATCAACATGTCTGACAGTAATTTCATCGCCCGCTTATCCAATCTTTGGTCAGGCTTCGTCTCATTGTGGATTACCGATGTGGAAAAACGCCACCCGGAAATCGCCTACCAGAATTCCATCGATTCCATGATAAGCAAGTACACCAAGCTCAAGGCCGCGACTGCTGCCATCATACGCCGCAGGCAGGACGTAGAAGCGCGCCTGAAAGCTGAGCAAGCAGAACTGGCATCCATCACCGCTGACCTCGAAGGTGCTATCGCCACCAACCAGGACGATCTGGCAGTGGTGTTGATACAAAAGAAAAACGCCCTCGATGCCAGTGTCGCAGCTCTGCAAGATGACATGAAAATCGCCCAGACCGATGCCGACGATGCCAAGGATTCTCTGCTGCAAGTCAAAGGCGAGATCGATAAACTCAAGGCAGAAAAAGACCGCATGCTGGCGCAGATGCACAGTGCACAAGCACGTGTGTCGATACAGAACCAGCTCGAAGGCTTGTCTGTCGATGCCGAAGTCAAGGCGCTCAGCAATGTGCGTGACCATATCAAGAACACCGTGGCTGAAGCCAACCTGGGTCAGGAATTGCGCAGCTCTGATCTCGACGTACGTCTGGCCAAATTACGCCAGAGCAGTGGTGCAGTGACAGCCAAGCAACAACTGGAAGACATGAAAAAAGCCCGGGCTGGCCAGGCTGAAGCTAACAGCGGTGGCAAGACCATGTAATTGGCTTTAATAATGCTTGTCAACATCCCTTGTCACCAGTGAATAATTACAGCAAAGAGACAGAGCAAACATCCATGAGCGAACCTGGCACTAGCAAGCGCACGCTGCCCGTCTGGGCAGAACAGCTAAGACAGAAATATCTGGCGGGCGAAGCTTCTGTCTTCGTCTTGTATGGCAATGTATTTGACCGTTATCTCGTCGACGGTGTCGCCCATGGGATGACTGAGTTTTTGTCTCAGGTCCTGCTGAAGGAAAACAAGAACCGCATCATGGAAATCAGCCTTGACCGCGGTGTGCGTTTCCTGCAAGGCGCAACGACAGAAGAAAAAGAAGTCTTGTACGGCTATCTGGCTGACAAGGGCTTGCCGGGCATCTTTGAATCGGTAGAGCGCCGCATGCGTGAACATGCGTCGAATGCTGTGATTTTCCCCTATGCGGGCACGATCTTCCCGAATGGCGACCCACAAATGATGTCGCTGGAAGACCGCATTGCCTTCACTACCCTGCATCGCTGGTCACTCGATGATGCACTGGCGCAAAAAGACAATGTCGTCATCCTGCTGTGTGAGTCATTGGCTGAGATCAATCAAGCCATCATGTCCAATCCCAAGGTGGCAGCAGTAGAAGTACCGATTCCACAAGAAGCTGAGCGTGAAATAGCAGTCAGACATTACGCACCCAAGATGGAAGAGCAGCAAGTCAAATTGCTGGCCAAGCAAACTGCGGGTTTGCGCGTGATACAACTGAGCAGCATCGTTGCGGCAGAAGGCCCACAAGGCTTGCGTGAAGCTGAGCGCACCAAACTCATCGCCAGCCTCTTGCAAGGCCAGGCCAATGCGGAAGAGCGGGCAGCAAAACTATCGGCCATCACTGCTGGTATGACACCGGAAGAAATCGCCCACCTGATAGACCCGGGCAAGACTTTGTCGAAGGATGTGGATATTGATCCTTACTCCGAGATGATGGAAATAGTACGCAAGCGCAAACGTGAGCTAATAGAAAAAGAATGCGCTGGCCTCATCGAATTCATTGAACCCAAGCATGACCTCAGTGCGGTCGGTGGCAATGAAAACATCAAGACAGAACTCATGGAAATTGCCAAGGCCATTAAATCTGGCGATAAGGCAAGATCACCCATGGGTTTGCTGGCAGTGGGTGCGATGGGTGCGGGCAAGACTTTTGTCATCAAGGCTTTCTTGAAAGAGGCGGGTTTGTCAGGCGTGAGTCTGAAAAACTTTCGCTCGAAATGGGTGGGTTCTACCGAGGCCAATCTTGAGCGTGTCTTGAACGCAGTCAAGGCCATGGGCCCTATCGCCGTGGTCATTGATGAAGGTGACCGCAGCTTTGGCAAACAGGGCGATGACTCTGACGGCGGCACCAGTTCACGTGTGATTGCCCGTCTCAAAGAATTCATGTCCGATACCGAGAACCGCGGCAAGGTCTTGTTCATCCTCATGACCAACCGCCCGGATAAGCTTGATACCGACATCAAACGCCCAGGTCGCCTGGACAGGAAAATCCCTTTCTTCTATGCCGATACTGCCACTGAACGCGCCGACATCGTCAAGGCCATACTCAGTCGTTATGACGTCAAGTGCTCGATAGACTGGGCCAATACCTTGCCGGTGTTTGATGTCTTGCGCGGTTATTCAAATGCCGATCTGGAAGCAGTAGCCTTGCTGGCGCTGGAGTTTGCCAAACGTGGCGATGGTGAAATTACGTCGGCGATTTTTGAGATGGCCGTGGCCGACTTCATGCCACCACAAGAAACACAAATGATCGCCTTCATGGAAATGCTGGCCGTGTTTGAAACTTCACGCCGCTCCATGTTGCCGGACCGCTTCAAGAATATGACACCGCAAGAAGTGCAGCAGCAATTGCAAATCTTGCGCAATGCAATTTAAATTTTATCTATATCCAGGAGAAAATCATGTTTCCATTTTTCGCACCGCAATCCCTGAGTGATAATGCCATCATCGCCGCCAGCAAAACCATGTTGCAGGTAGCAAAAACTGACGGCATACATCCTGCAGAAGTTACCTTGATTAAAAGCTTTTATGAGGGCAGTATCAGTGCTGCCAGCCATCCTTCTTTTGATGAGTTACTGGCCGCTGCCGATGCTTATACACTGTCTGCAAGCGATTTCGCGACCGAGCAGGAACGTGAAATGGTGCTTGCTTTGAGCGTCATGACAGGTTTTGCCGATGGCACATTCAGCGATGCAGAAACCCAGGCCGTGCGCAATATCGCCGCCGCTTTGAATTTAGCGCCCACACGTTTTGATGAAATCAATGAAGCCATCAAGGATCACATGCTGGCGCAGATATCACATTTGCCGGATGCAGGATCGGTCGCAGTAGTGGCAAAAGAACTGGGCTAATCCATATTGTGCTTAGTTGATCGATGTTGATCGATGTTGATCGATGTAGGTGGGCCCTGATATTCCAGCTTGCATACCCTGACTGAATATCTTGTGGCCCCGCTCATAAGGGGAAGGCATGCAAAATCGTTCGCATCCAGGAAAGCGACTATTTCTATTATTGGCTGGCCTCTGCCTGGCCATACTTTGTGTGGCAGGCCTGGCCCTGGCGGTATTCTGGGCACCTGATAAACCGCTGGACGAATTGACAGCCCGCTGGGCGCCAGCACCTTCACAGTTCATCACAGTGGATGGCATATCCGTGCATGTGCGGGATGAAGGCGTGCGCGATGATCCTGCGCCCATAGTCCTGATACATGGCACCTCCGCCAGCCTGCATACCTGGGAAGCCTGGGTAGCAGCACTGAAAGCACAGCACCGCGTCATCAGCATGGATATCCCGGCATTTGGCTTGACTGGCCCCAGGCCGGATGCGGATTACCATAGCCCAGCCTATGCCAGGTTCATGCTTGATTTGCTTGATACCATGAAAGTCGGGCATTTCATCATAGGCGGCAATTCTCTGGGTGGCGAAGTGGCCTGGCAAGTGGCAGTAGCTGCCCCACAAAGAGTGGAGCGCCTGATCCTGGTGGATGCTGGTGGCTATGCCTTCAAGCCTGTTTCCATGCCCCTGGGTTTTCGTCTTGCCCGCATGCAGCAATTGTCCTGGATCACTGAGCATACCCTGCCACATCATATGATGGAAGCCAGCGTCAGGAATGTTTATGGCGATCCTGAAAAAGTCACGCCTGCACTGGTGGAGCGATATACCGCCATGACCCTGCGTGCCGGCAATCGCCATGCGCTGGGTCAGCGCTTCCAGCAAACCGATCCAGGTGCTCAGGCTGCCAGCATCAAAAGCATACGCATTCCCACGCTCATCATCTGGGGTGGGCAAGACAGATTGATACCACCAGAAAATGCCAGGCGATTTAATGAAGATATTGCAGGAAGCAAGCTGGTGATGTTTGATAAGCTGGGCCATGTGCCGCACGAAGAAGATCCGGCAGCGACGGTGGCAGCGGTGAAAGAATTTTTGAAGTAACTGTTGGCTGTAAATTTTAGCCGTTAATGCTCAATGTAAATACAGTTGGACGTAAACGCAAAAAGCCCACCAGGGGTGGGCATTCCATTCATTCGGGCAAACTATCAACAACCCATGCTATCTGCATGGTGGCACTGACTGGTGCATTACCCGTGCTATCTGCGCGGTGTAATGTGGTGGTGTTTGCCTGCACCTGTTGGTCCGCTATAGTTCGGTCCATGACAGGGTATACCACGAATGAGATCCTTCAACACTTCACTACACCATTTCCCGGTTCGCATGGACATGCAAAACCAGCCGGTGAGAATGAAGGCGCTTTGGAGTAGGCTGAGCTTACTCTGCGGTCTTGTTCACAGGATGCACTAGGCATCCAGAGAACTCCTATGTATCATATGAGTTCTAATGACAATACCATCTTCCCCAGATCCATGCTATCTGCGTGGTACCAAGGGCCGGTAAGTATCATTCTGCGCATCAGCATTTTGTACAAGACGAAAACACTGACAGATGAAGGGGTGTCGCCATGCGCCCGACTAATCCCCAGCAACCCATGCTATCTGCGTGGTGTCACTGGCCGGTATTACTGAATTAGTCAAAGAGCGCTACGACTGGGTAAATTGAATTTACCCTGCAAGGAGACTTTATTAAGACAGAATCTGGATGTTGCTGGCTTTGTCGCCTTTAGGACCGGCTGTGCGCTCGAAAGACACACGCTGGTTTTCGCTCAGGCTTTTGAAACCGCTGGACTGTATGTCCTGGAAGTGGGCGAACAAATCTGCACCACCTGCATCAGGAGCGATAAAGCCGAAGCCCTTGGCATCGTTGAACCATTTAACTATACCTGTTTGAGTACTCATGTTTTTTCCTTTTGATAAAACCATAGGCAAAATCGCCCAAAATGGACTTGTAAGCAAGTGATAAAACCAGTGGAAAAAAGACAGAACAGCCAGAGAGATAAAGCTATGCGGAATTGGGACCAACAAATTAAGGACTTGATGCAAGTACCGGACGGAATATACACGTTTACTTTGAAAGTGCCTAATTCTTTTTGAAAATATTTTGAGACGCTATTCATACGGGTGTCAGGCTGGTATCTAATTGCTTTGCTTTTTGAGTTTCAAAAAAACTGCATTTACTGATGATTGCGCCTGATGAATTACTGCATCTTCATAGGAAAACAAATAGTAAAACTGTCCGATGTAACAATTGATTTTCTTGCTTGACAAGCGGATAGGTGAACCCGATTATTTAGTGTTAAAGACAAGATATTTTGCAGTCCTACATTAACCGCATACATGAAGGTGCCAGGCAATGAAACACTATTTTGAATATCAGGATTCCAAGTCTTATAAATTTTGGCAAGTAGAAATTGAAGCAAATACGCTGAATGTGAAGTACGGCAAGATAGGTACTGCAGGGCAAGAAAAAGTCAGCAGCTTTGATACTCCAGAAAAAGCACAAAAGGAAATGGAAAAGCTGATTAACGAAAAAACCAAGAAAGGCTATGTAGAAAAAACCGATGCCAGCGCGAAAAAAATAGCGCGTCGTATCGGCGTCAGTTACGACGAAGCAGAAGAAGGCAAGACCTTGCTGGAAAAAGTCACAGCTTTCCTGGAAACGACACAGGCAACTGAAGTGGAATCACTGGTGTTTGCTGCATGGGAAGAAGCATATGACAACAGCCCGCAAGAATCTCTTGACCTGATTATCGCCAATCCAGGCAAACTGCCACAATTGAAAGAATTGTTTGTCGGTGATATGGATTCAGAAGAGTGCGAGATATCCTGGATCACCCAGGCCGATTACACCCAACTGTTTGCCGCCTTCCCAACACTGGAACGTCTGCATATTAAAGGTTCCAAAGACCTGATCTTGTCTGCCCTGCCAATCAAGCATGAGCATCTTAAAGCCTTGACTATAGAATGTGGTGGCTTGCCTAAAACAGCCATAGAAAAAATTGCGACTGCCCATTTACCTAATCTCGAATATCTGCGACTGTATATTGGTGTCGATAATTATGGTTTTGATGGCAAGCTTGATGATTTGCGCCCTTTCATGCAAAAAGGCCTGTTCCCAAAATTAAAATATCTGGGTCTGGTCGATAGTGAAATCGCCAATGAAATCGCAATTGAGATTGCCCAGGCATCCGTACTGGAACAACTGGAGACCCTGGACTTGTCCCTGGGTACCCTCACCGATGCAGGCGGTCGTGCCTTACTCGATAGCAGCAAGATAGCAGGGCTAAAAAAGCTGGACCTGCATTATCACTATCTGTCGAATGAGATGATCAAGGAATTCAAAAAACTCTCTATCCTGGTCGACGTCACGGATCAGCAAGAAGCTGAAGACGAGGATGAAGATGGAGAGGGCTGGCGTTATCCGGCGGTGACAGAATAAAGACAGATGCAAAAGAAATCTCGTTTTGTACTGATAGGCAATCCTGAAAATCGGCGCGTACATTTTTTTCAGGAAGCATTACAGCAAGCAGGGCAGGATGCTGCCCTGGTCATCCCCTACCTGAGTATCTTGCATGGGGAGTGCGTACTAAGTGAAATAATTGGAGATGGCGATATCCTCAGGGTAGAGTCGCCTGGTGAAAACTTTGCCGTAGAAAAGAAAATACTCGCCTTCGGCGGTCTGGAAAATGCTGAAGAACTAGCAGATGAATGCGGCAGGATTTATCACCCGCGGCTATGGTTCCAGGGGTTTTCCAGATTGATAGACTCCATAATGCAGCAGGCGGGAAATGTGAGCTGGTTCAATCACCCTGAGGAGATTGTCAGCATGTTCAACAAGCCTTTGTGCAAACAAATACTACAGACGTATACGCTACCCAGCTTGCCCAATTTTTCTTGTTATGAGGAGTTTTTTGCCTATGCAGAAAAGCAGGCCTATAGCCGTTTCTTCATCAAACTGAATTCCAGCTCTTCTGCTTCTGGCATCGTCGCCTATGAATACAATAAAAGTAATGGCAAAGAACAGGCTTACTCTACGGTAGAACTGGTGCATGGTATAGACGGTGCGCGTTATTACAATTCATTGAAAATCAAAAAATATACCCAGCCCGAGGCTATACGAAATATCCTGGATTTTTTATTCACCGAGGGTGCAATGGTAGAAAGTTGGATACCCAAGGCCAGGCATGAAGACAGCTCTTATGATTTGCGGGTGGTCGGTATCGCTGGTCAGCGCAGACACGCCATTGCCAGACTTAGCCGCGGCCCCATGACCAATCTGCATCTGGGCAACCAGCGCTGTGCTGTGGATGAGCTGGAATTATCCTCATCGACCTGGCAAGAGATCGATATCCTGGTAGAAAAAACCATGCAGGCTTTTCCACGCTCCCTGTATGCCGGGCTGGATATTCTCTTGCCCCGGAATGGTAAAGCACCCGTGTTATTGGAAGCCAATGCCTTCGGCGATTTGCTGCCTAATTTGTTGCACAATGGCGAGAATACCTATCTGGCAGAAATCAATGCAGTCCTGGAAAGACAGAGGCTGGCTCATGCATAGTGCAAAGAAAGCCAGCCTGCTTTTTGATATAGACAATACCCTGGTCAACAGGGATGCTGCTTTCCATGCTTACTTAAGAAATTTCATCAGCAGGAATCAGGCAGAATTTTCTGGTGAAGACATGTCTGTGGTTCATGAAGAGATAATGGCGCTGGACTGCCATGGCAGGAAAGATCGCGAGCTCTTTTGTCATGACCTATTGCAACGTTACCCTGATCTTCCTTACACCGCAGAGAGCTTGTGGCAAGATCATATGTCATTGCCAGAATTCGTGAAGCCAGATCAGGCACTCAATGAGATGCTGGAGCGCTTATCTGCAGATTATCAACTCATGATTATTTCCAATGGGTCGGCAAATATGCAGCGTCGAAAATTGCAACGAGCAGGTCTTAGGGATTATTTTGAACATATCTTTATTTCTGCTGAAGTCGGGTATGCCAAACCTGATCATCGTTTGTTTTCGCATGCCTTAAGCCATAGTCACCATGACAGTGTGGTCATGATAGGTGACGACTACATCAATGATATGCAGCCAGCCATGGTCATGAAATTAACAACGGTTTTCATCAATCCTGAAAATGAAAACTTCGCTATCAGGCCAGACCATGAGTTATCCAGTATCCATGATCTTGAGGAGGTTCTGACATGCATGATATGAACCAGATCGTTGGCAAGAGCAATATACTCTTCATTACTCTGGATACCCTGCGCTTTGATATTGCACAACAGGAGCTAGCCGCAGGTCGCACGCCTTTTCTTGCCAGTCTATTGCCAGCCGGGTGGGAAGAACGTCATGCGCCTGGCTCTTTTACCTATGCATCGCATTGCGCTTTTTTTGCTGGTTTTTTACCTACGCCAGCCAGACCCGGTGTGCATGAACGTCTATTTTCATTGAAGTTCGCGGGCAGTGAAACCACGGGTACATCCAGCTATTGCTTTGATACACCCGATATTGTCAGTGGTTTTTCTGACATAGGCTACCGCACTATCTGCATAGGTGGGGTCGGGTTTTTTAAAAAACAAAACCCTCTGTCCTGTGTCTTGCCCAATCTGTTCCAGGAAAGTTACTGGCAGCCAGAGTTTGGCGTGACCGATCCTGAATCGACCCGGCATCAGGTCGAATTCGCCATCAGGCTGTTGCAAGAAAAACCGGATCAAAAAGTTTTTTTATTTATGAATTTATCTGCACTACATCAACCCAATTGTCATTACCTGCCTGGTGTCGAGGGCATCGCTGGCGATAGCCTGGATAGTCATGCTGCGGCCTTGCGTTATATAGATAGCCAGTTGCCACCCTTGTTTCAGGCTCTCAATCAAGTTGGTGATAGCTTCGTGATTATCAGTTCTGATCATGGTACGACCTATGGCGAAGACGGTTATACAGGCCACCGTTTGGGACATGAAAAGGTCTGGACTATTCCCTATGCTGATTTTCATATGACGCGCGGGAGCCTGGCATGACAGAGATCGCACACGCATTCCACCGCTATCTGGAAGAGAGCAATCGTTTTCAAAGCTATCTATATTCTTATCCGCACAAAACTGCGTACAGGGCTTTTGAAGAAAAGCTGAATTTAAAAGAACTCTGGGCAACAGAGAAAAAGCATGCGCTGTATCTCTACACGCATATTCCTTTTTGCCGCATGAAATGCGCATTCTGTAATTTGTTTACGGTGTCGCATCCCAGGGAAGACCTGGTCAATCTCTACCTTAAAAAAATCCAGCTGGAAGCTGAAGTGGTAAGGGATAGCCTGGGTGATTTCAACTTTGCCGGTTATGCCATCGGTGGTGGTACACCCAGCCACCTGGATATCAAACAACTGGAGCAATTATTCTCTGTCTACACCAATACGCTGGGCGTAGATTTGCAAAACACGCCAGGTTCTTTCGAGATTTCACCTGATACCATCAATGATGAAAAGCTGACGTTCTTGTCGCAACACGGTGTGCAAAGACTCAGTATAGGTATACAAAGCTTCATCGAATCCGAGGCACGTTCTGTAGGCCGTGTGCAGCCTGAAACCATGATGGAACCTTTGCTGGAGAAAATAAGCAGCTATCAATTCCCGATCTTTAATCTGGATCTGATTTATGGTATTCCAGGACAAACGCCGGAAACCTGGCTGGCCTCTCTACAAAAAGCGGTGCAGTTCCAACCGACGGAGGTTTTTCTCTATCCGTTGTATGTACGCCCATTGACTTCACTCTTCAAGAAGCATGGCAGCATACAAATTGCCCAGCATGAAGACATACGTACCAGCTTATACCGCATAGGGCGGGACTTCTTGCAGAGCCAGGGTTATGTGCAAGACTCCATGCGTTTGTTCCGCAAACCGGTTACTGGCCTGCGTGAAAGCTCAGAGTATTCATGCCAGGAAGATGGCATGATAGGTCTGGGAACGAATGCACGCTCTTATACCACCGATGTGCATTATTCTACGGAATATGCAGTATCCAAAGCCAATGTGGCAGCAATCATCGATGATTATGTGGCTAAAGAACGTGGTGATTTCATGACGGCCAGTTATGGCATACGCCTGTTGGAAGATGACAGGAAAAGGCGTTACCTCATCAAGTCTTTACTGAAAGCACAAGGCCTGGATGGCGCGCATTATCAAAGCATTTATGGGACGGATGTGTATGCTGATTTTCCTGAGCTGCAAATCCTGCTGGAAATGAATCTGGCGCAAGAGAGTGGCGGGCGCATGCAGTTGCAGGGTGAAGGCATGGCTTATTCTGACCTCATTGGCCACTGGTTTATTTCGCCGGCAGTCAAACAAAAGATGCAGGAGTATGTCAACAAATGAGCCTGAAAGTCATTTATCGCGGCCACCTGACAGATTGCAATTACAGTTGCGAATACTGCCCCTTTGCCAAAGAAAAAAACAGCCGTGAATTGCAGGCACTGGATAAAAAAGACTTGGACAGGTTCGTCACCTGGGTAGAACAAAACAGCAGTGCAGCACAGCCCATGGAAGTGTTTATTACGCCCTATGGCGAAGCCCTGGTGCGTAAATGGTATCAGGAAGCAGTGATACGTTTGTCGCATTTGGCGCATGTGAGCAAAGTGGCGGCACAAACCAATCTGGCATGGAATACGCAATGGCTGTCCCGCTGCAATACCAAGACCACGGCTTTATGGACTACCTATCACCCTGATTTTGTGACCGAAGAAAAATTCATCGGTAAATGTAATGAACTGGCTGCCTTGCAGATACGCCATAGCGTAGGTGTAGTGGGGCTAAAACAACACTTCCCACAAATTACTTCTTTGCGCCAGCGCCTGCCACAGGATGTGTATATGTGGATCAATGCCTATAAGCGAGAAGTAGATTATTACTCGGAAGCAGAAATCGCTTTCCTGGAAGACATCGATTACCTGTTCAGGTTGAACCTGCCCTGGTATGAAAGCATGGGTAAAGACTGCAAGGCTGGCAGTGAGGTGGTGTCCATAGAAGGCAATGGCGACCTGTTCCGCTGCCATTTCATCAAAACCCGTAAAGGCAATATCTTTACAGACCCGCTGGCCAGCATGCTTAAGAAAGAAGTGTGCAATAAAGCGACTTGTCACTGCCACATAGGCTACATCCATCTGGATGCCATGCAATCGCATGAAGTATATGGCAGCGGCTTGCTGGAAAGAATACCCGTGCGTTTTGCAGGATGAGTGGAAAATGAGATAAAGTGTTTTGTCTTATATGATTTTTTCATGCTTTTAGCTGAAAACAATCGTTTGTCGTCTATACACAAGGAAGTAATATCGGTTCAACCTAAAGCTCATTAGCATAGAAAGTGATCCTGTATGAAAGTAACTTCAAACTCAGCCTTAGACTTGCCACAGCGACGAAATGCCTTACTGGTAACAGCCTTGCTGTCTACCCTATCTGCCATGTCTGCACAGGCGCAGGAAATTATCCCGCCGCAGTCTGATACTGTGATCGTGACGGGTACGCGCAGCATCAAGCGTACCGTGTCTGACTCTGAAGCGCCGGTTGATATCCTGACTTCCAAAGACTTGCAATCGACAGGCTCTGGTGAACTGGCAGCGGTCTTGAGCCGCTTGCTGCCTTCCTTGAATTTCCCACGTCCAGCCGTAGCAGATGGCACTTCTGCTAGTCGCCCTGCACAATTGCGTGGCCTCTCACCTGACCAGACCCTGGTGCTGGTCAATGGCAAGCGCTGGCATACTTCGGCTGTGGTGAATGTGAATGGCACGGCAGGGCGTGGTTCTTCACCGGCTGACTTGAATACCATCCCCATCAGTTCCATAGAAAAAATAGAAGTCTTGCGTGATGGCGCAGCAGCGCAATATGGTTCTGATGCGATTGCTGGTGTCATCAACATCATCCTCAAAAAAGGCGCTGACGGCGGTGAAGTGCAAGCCGGTGCAGGTCAATACGGCAAACGTGACGGTACACAGGCCAGCCTGAGCGCCAACTTTGGCACGAGCTTGGGTGACAAGGGCTGGGCGCGCTTTACCGCAGAACAGCGCAACCAGAATGAAACCAACCGCGCCGGTGCTGACTTCCGTAATCCGCTAGAACCTCTGTATGGCAGGGTTAATCAGGTACAGGGTGACCCCAAGCTGCAACAGACCAACCTGGGGGCCAATGCCTCGCTGGCACTGGCGACAGACATGGAATTGTATGGCTTCGCCAACTATAGTCGTCGCAGTACCGATGCTGCTGCGACCTGGCGCACGGCCTACACTACGGGCACGGCTTTGCGCACCCCGCTATACCCAAATGGTTTCTTGCCGAATGAAGCTGCGACGAATACGGATGTGTCTGTCGTAGGTGGTGTCAAGGGACGCGCAGATGGCTGGCGCTGGGATGCCAGTGTCAATTATGGTTACAGCGAATTCAGTCTCGACGTCAACAATACCGTCAACCTGAGCCTGGGTGCCACCAGCCCTACGAAGTTTTATGCGGGCAAGTTGAAAAATACACAGACCCTGGCAAATTTTGATGCGGCGAAAGAATTTGAATTTGCCGGCCTGGCGAATCCATTGACGCTGGCCGTTGGTGCAGAATACCGCCGTGATCAGTACGAGATCGGTGCGGGTGAGGCGAATTCTTATTTTGGTAGCGGTGCCCAGGGTTTCTCTGGTTTTCAGCCCAGCAATGCAGGTAATTTCAGCCGTCACAGTGCATCTATCTATACCAATATAGAAGCTGAACTGAGCAAGCAACTGAGTGCTTCGCTGGCCCTGCGTCATGAGAACTATAGCGACTTTGGCAGTGTCACTTCTGGCAAATTATCTGGCCGTTTTGAATTCACTAAAGAATTTGCCTTGCGAGCCGCTGCATCGAATGGTTTCCGCGCACCTTCACTGGCGCAACAGAATTACACCATCTCCACGACAAATCTGCTGACCATCAATGGCACATCGCAACTGGTGGATACCGGCACTTTTGGCGTTGCCACGGCAGCGGCCAAGGCGCTGGGGGCAGTACCACTGGAAGCAGAAAAATCACGCAATTACAGCCTGGGCGCAGTCCTGCAACCCAGCAAGAATGCCACCCTGAGTATTGATGCCTATCAAATCGATATCGATAATCGTATCCTGTATTCTGGCAACCTGGTCTTACCGACGGCATTGCAAAGCGTGCTGGCCAAGCAAGGTGTGCTGGTCGGTGCGGCACGTTATTTCACCAATGCGCTGGATACCAAGACCCGCGGTGTAGACGTGGTTGGCTCTTATCAAATCCCCTTGTCGTCTAATGACAAACTGGGCTTTACCCTGGCCTATAATCACAATGACACGACGGTAAAAAATGTAGCGGCCAATCCGGCAATTCTGACGCAAAACAACCTCTTGCTGATAGACAGGCAAACCATCAACCGCGCAACCGAGGCAACACCCAAAGACAAATTCAGTATCGCGGCTGACTATGCCTACAGTAACTGGAATATCCATGGCCTGGCGACCCGCTATGGCAGTTTTGTCTCGCCGCAAAACAGCGTGGCACTGGATCAAACTTATAGCGCCAATGTGGTACTGGACCTGGCAGCCAGCGTCAAACTCGGTAAATGGACCATCAGTGCCGGTGTCGATAATCTGACTGACAAATACCCGGATCAGGTGACCTCGGCAGGGAATTTGAATTCTGGCGGAACTCTGCCTTACAGCACGTTTTCGCCTTATGGCTTCAATGGCCGTTACTACTATGCCAAGGCTGCTTACGCCTGGTAATCATGTGATTTGAATTTATTTTTTTGTTAGGGGCTGCTTTTGCAGCCCTTTTTTTTTCAGCAGTGCATCTTGGACAGAATTAGAAACGGTATTTATTTATCGATAAACGATAAATAAATATTGCATTTCGAAATATTTGACCTTAATATCCAATCCACACAAATCAACAGGGGGTAGAAATGCAAGTGCAAAAACATGCCAGGATTGCCAATATTCGCAAGCTCAGCAGATATTTCCTGTTTCTCACAGTGCTTGCCATGGTCATGGTTGCGATTGGTGGTTTGGGTTTTCCTCTCATTATGATGATGGCTCCAGCCGGGAATCTGACAGTGATGAGCTATCTCGCTAAAGCTGTGACAGTGAATGATGGTTTCTACTCTTTATTGCAAAGTGGGATTACCACTGAGCTGAAAATCATTGCTTCCATCACAGCCATTTCTTCCTGTGCATTGCTGGAATTTGTTCTGATTCACCTCAACAAATTGCTGACATGTTTTTACGAAGGTGAAATTTTTAACAAGCAGGCGATTTTTCATGCGAGAAGAGCCTTTAATTTGAACCTGATACTCGTTGGCGCAAAATTGGCGGTGGATTTTTTGTCGCTGATCTTGAATCATCTGTATCCACAGGCTGGCACTCCAGCCGACATTGGCCACTATCTTGCTAACGCCTTGGATCAAGCGACATGGATAGGTTTTTTCCTGCTCTTGCTCTGGTCACTCGAAATCGGCGTAGATCTCAATGAAGAAGCTGAACTGACCATCTGAGGACGCTATGCCCATTACTGTTAATCTCGATGTTGTCCTGGCTCAGCGCAAGATGCGTTTAAATACCCTGGCTGAGCTCGTTGATATCACGCCACAAAACCTGTCCGTATTAAAAACCGGTAAAGCCAAGGCGATACGCTTTGATACCCTGGAAAAAATATGCGAAGTGCTGGCATGTCAGCCTGGCGATATCCTGGCTTATACGCCAGATGTGCCTGATACGGAAATCTGATCTACACAGCATTGCTGTCAGGAAACTTGCCTACATACCTGGCACGCGGGCGTATCAGCTGGCCGGTTTGCCGCTGCTCCATGGCATGCGCTATCCAGCCCGCCGTGCGGCCTAGTGCAAACAGTATCTGGGCTGCGCCTGTTGGCAATTGACAGGCGAGCTCCACGGCGACCAGGCCATAGTCTATGTTCAGTTTTTGCCCGGTCAGGTCTTCTGCCATCTCGGCTATGGCAAACAAGGGCGCATGCTTCTTCCTGTCCAGCATCGTCATCAACAGTACACCACGTGGGTCACCGTCAGGGTAGAGCGGATGAGCAAAGCCCGGCAGCCGTGGTGAAAAATGATGGCTGGCATCATGACTGCGTAAATGCTTTGCCAGGAAGCTGGAGATATCGCTTGGCGGCATGGTCAAAGCAGCACGCAACATGCGGCCGACGCGCAGGCTTTCTCCGCCATGCCTGGGGCCGGAGAGCGCCGCCAGCCCTGCCACCAATGCCATGCCCATGTTCGCACCCGCAGAGGCGACACAGCGTACGGTAAACGTCGATACATTCAATTCATGATCCGCGCAGACGACCAGGGCTGCGCGTACCAGTTCTGTTTGTTCCTCATCCAACTGCCATGCTGCAGCAAGCTTTTGGTGAAATGCCTGATAGTCAGGTGTGACACCCAGTAAGGCTGCAGCTGTCAGGTGCATCCACAGCATGGCTCTTTGATGAGCATGGATATCCGGTATTTCTTCCACAGTTTTGGCTAGCAAAGGCAATATGCTGATGGCTCTTTCGTAGGGCGACAGATGGGCAGTCAAGTCCAGCAGTTTTGGCCATAGCGTAGTTAGAGCAGTCAGGCTGGGCAGGGGCAGATCAGGACTAGTGCTATCCCATAAAATGCATGCAGTCTGTTCCAGCGTATGTGTGCCTGCAAGTTCATCGACGGCATGAGCCCGGTAATACAGCTTGCCATTTGCGACCTGAGTGATTTCTGATTCCAGTACAGGCAAGCCCCAGTCTATCGCCGATTCGGCAGCACTACCGGCCCGCTTGTTGTCGCTAGTGCGCGCCAGCAGGCGCAAGACTTCTTCCTTTGCATAACGCTTCGCCTTTTGCCCCTGATACTGCTGCGATTGCAGCAAACCACGGCTGACATAGGAATACAAGGTTGGCAGGCTGATGCTGAGCAAGCTGGCAGCTTCTCTGGCAGTGAGAGTGTCATTCACGATTAATTTATATTGATAGGCAGAATCAAGATTGACCACAGGCTTATGCAGATTCTAGACTGCAAGCAGAATCAGCGCATTGTGCGCCAGTTTACCTACTTTGGGGAGAGCATGATGTCGGCAGAAACTTTATTGGCGTCTTTATGGCATGCAGGAGGTGGCGAGCCTGAGGCTTTACAGCAATTGAGATTCAGTGGCGACGACGCACAATTACCATCTACTTTTGCGGTCGGTGATGTCGCTTCGGCCAGCATAGCCGTGCAAGCCCTGATGGCCGCGCAACTATGGCAGGCACGTGGAGGTACTACGCAAGAAATCACTGTGGACAGGCGACATGCCCTGGCCATGTTCAAGAGCGACCGTTACCTCCGCATCAATGGCAAACCTGCTGATGACCCCTGGAGCAAGATAGCCGGTTACTATCAGGCGGGCGATGGGCGCTGGATACAATTGCATACCAACTTCCTGCATCACCGCGATGGCGTACTAGCCATCCTGCAATGCACAGAAGAGCGCGCCGCAGTTGCCAAGGCCATTGCTGGCTGGCAGGCGGCAGAGCTGGAACAGGTGCTGGCCGATACCGGTATGTGTGCCGCCATGATACGTACTGAACAAGAGTGGCAGGCGCATCCACAGGCCAAGGCCATTGCTGAATTGCCGCTGTTTGAAGTCAGCAGGATAGCAGATGGCCCTGTCATACCATTGAATCAAAGTGATGAGCCGCACTCTTTACAGCGTCCACTAAGCGGTGTGCGTGTGCTGGATTTATCTCGAGTCATTGCAGCGCCTGTAGGGGCGCGCACGCTGGCACAACATGGAGCGGATGTGCTTGCCATCAGCGCGGCACACCTGCCCAATATCATGCCCCTGGTGATGGACACAGGCCGTGGCAAACGCTCGGCGCAACTGGATTTGCGTAATGTTGAGGGGCGACAAAAATTGTATGAGCTGATACGTGATGCCGATGTCTTCATGCAGGCCTATCGTCCTGGGTCCTTGTCACAGCTAGGCTATTCTGTTGAAGAACTGTGTGCACTCAAGCCTGGCCTGATCCACGTCAGCCTGTCTGCCTATGGTCATGTTGGACCCTGGGCAAACCGGCGTGGCTTTGACAGCCTGATGCAATCTGCCAGCGGTATTGCCGATGCAGAAGGGCGGGCTGCGGGCAGCGCTGCGCCAGGCAAGCTGCCCTTCCAGGCACTCGATCATGCGACTGGTTATTTGCTGGCTTATGCAACTATGCTGGCCTTGCAAAAACGGGCTGTCGAAGGTGGTAGCTGGCAAGTCAGGGTTTCGCTGGCGCAGACCGGGCGCTGGCTGCAAGCCATGTCCAGACGTGGCTTGCATGAAAATGCCGCAGAATTGCGACCCGATGAAATTGCCAGTTTTTTACAGACAACAAGCTCAGGTTTTGGTGAGATGCAGGCAATTGCGCCGGTAGAAAAAATGAGTCTCACTCCTGCTGGTTTTGCATCGCCCGCGCCAGTATTGGGTGAGCATGCACCGGTATGGCTGTAAAACACTTTCCGAACCGGAGAGGTAATAGTGGCAAGAGCGCGAGCCTGGATAACATCATAGCTGATGACCGAAGCGCACCTGGATAAGCGGGTGTCTGGCCACCAGTTGTTTCAACTTTTTCAGGTTCTCCAGATTGTGTTTATTGTCGCGGGTGAAGTCACCAGGTTCCACCGTGTTTTCCCAACCCCAACGGGTATGGCAAGTGTCGCCTGTCAGTAGCACCGGCCCACTCGTGGTCCTGATCAGATAGGCCACGCTGCCTGCAGTATGGCCAGGGACACTGATGGCAAACACTGAGCCATCAGAAAAAATGTCGAAGATGCCTTCAAACTGATTTTGCGGATCGTCCGCAAAGGACCATACTTGCAAGCTATGCTTTCCCTTCAACAAGGCATTGGTACTGCCATGAACAAATAGATTAATGGCATCCTTGTGGCTGGCCTCATCTTGCCCTATGTACAAGGGCACATCTGCCGGAATATCCGGCATGCCGCTGACATGATCGAGATGCAAATGGGTAAAAAATACGCCAGATAACTTGCTATGCAAGCCTTGCACTACTTCGGCGGTGTTCGTCTTTAATTGCATTTTTTCCAGATGCATGAATTTGCGCACCATCCAGCTCAGGCCGACTTCATCCGGGTTTTTCAACAGTTGCGCTGAAACCCCGGTATCGACCAGGAAATTGCCGAATTGCGGATGCTTGATGACATGCACATAGACTTGTATGGCTTCATCTCTGTCCTCCAGTTTGGCGGCGATGGCGGCGGGACTTTTTAAATTAACCAAGCCTGCCAATGGAACCTTCCATTCAGCACTATTAATGGTTTCCAATTGTATCGGGCCTGGGGCATCTATCAGCGCTTCCATGGCAATACTGCTAGTGGGTCTTCCCATTTGTGCTGGCATTTCAGGATGGGAAGTCTGGGCGCATGCACACAGCAGCAGGCTCAGAAAGAGAGAGTAGCCAGGTTTGAAGTCGATTTTCATATAGTCATCACGTCTTTTGAAATTGGCGTCATGGTTACATATCTAAAAAAATGCGACAATTGCTTAAATTTCGATATTGCTATCCATATTTGGATGGGGTTGAAAGAGAGGGAAACATGAAGTTACGTTGGGACGATTTACGCCTGTTCCTGGCTGTGGCTGAGCTAGGTAGCCTGAGTGCGGCAGCCAGACAGCTTAAACTGGGCCAGCCTACCTTGAGTCGTCGCATTGGTGAACTTGAAGAAGTGGTAGGTGAGGCGCTGTTTATTCGTCATAGCGTGGGCATAAAACTTAGCCAGGCTGGCCTGAAACTCTTGCCCGCAGCCCAGCGCATGGCAGAATGGGCCAATCAGGCGGAACTGAGTATAGCCCCTGAGCTGACCAAGCCTCATGGCAAGGTCAGGATAGCGGCTCCACCTGGCATTGCCTATGAATTGCTGGCCCCCATGGCAGCAAGGATACGGCTAGATTATCCGGCAATGCAAATTGAAGCCTTGTCTGGCCTTTCCATCCTCAACCTGGGGCGTGGGGAAGCAGACTTGTCTTTGCGCACCAGCAAGCCTGACGATGAAGACCTGGTGTGCATAGATGAAGTTTTCAGCCCTGTACGCGCCTATTGCTCGGCATCGTATGCGGTGCGTTTGCCAGCCCAACCCAAGCTGGCTGAGCTGGACTGGATATGTTGGGCCAGTTCTTATGATCATCTCTACGTCAATCAGGAATTGGCGCGCCTGATTCCTGATTTTACACCCGCTTTTACTTCTGACGATTTCAATGTGCAAGTGGCAGCCTGCCGGGCCGGTGTCGGTGTCATGGTATTGGCGAAAGCTTTGCATCGTTATTCACAACTGCACGAGCTACATGAGCTGGATATGGACTTGGGGACGGAAGTCTCAGGACAGTTATTTCTGGTCTGTCATAAGCGTCACCGCAATTTGCCAAAAGTGGAATTGGTCATACGCTATTTGCGCGAAGAATTTGATTACTTACGTCAAAACCATCATTGAAAGTCTGGTTTTCCAGCCAGGTTCGCAGCAACTGCAAAAGCTCAGGTGCTTTTTCCAGTGGTGACATATGGCCGCAATCTTCAATGATATGCAGCTCTGCATGCGGCAAGCCTCTTGCCAGTTTTTCTGCTTCATCCAGGCGGCGCATCTGGTCCTTCCTGCTGGCGACGATCATGCTGGGACAACAGATGTCTGGCAGTTCATGATGGCCATCGGCACGGACTATGGCCAGTTGCTGCAAAAAGACTTGCTTGCCCAGGCTCAGTGACATGGCCTGTAAATGGGCTAGCATGATGTCATCATCCTGACGCTGCGGGTGCAAGGCACGGCGCAGGGCGGTCAGGGTCTGGCCCTTGTAGGGATAATGCGTTAGCAGCTTGATTTGCTGGCGATTTTTATTGTCTTCATCAAGCGTGCTGGCGCGCGCAGAGGTGTTCAGCAAGACCAGGCCGCGCACGGAAATACCTTGTTGATGCGCCAGCCAGGCCAGATGACGGGCGACATAGCCACCCAAAGAAAATCCCACGATGACGCCATTAACTGGTAGGTCAGTCAGCAGGCGCATCGCCATGTTTTCTATGCTGTCACCCTGATTCAGATCAGCGAAATGGACCTGGCCGAGTTGCTGCAAACCAGGCAGCATGAATTTCCATAAACTGGCATCACACATGAAACCTGGGATGAGCAGAAACTGAGGTGTGGACATTGGTAGCACTTACTTCTTTTTAATGTTTTGCAAAAGGCTGTTCACTTGTTGACTCAGCGGTATTTCATGCTGGCGCAATAACTGTACATGCAAGACCAGGTTTTCCAGCACCAGTTTGGCAGCGACGGCCAGCAAGGTGACTTGCCGGTCTTCATTATTGAAATTCTGCATGGCGTCCGCCATATCGCATAAATGCTGGGCAGTGATGGCCCGCAGCTCATCTTCTTCAAAGGGCAGGTCAGCAAAATCGATAGGGTCTTCCTGCTCCACTTCTTTCATCAGTTCTTGCAGTTGCTCTGGTGTGATGGACATGTGCACTCTCCTTGAAAATAGCGAGCCGGACTTTATTCCATTTCTCTGTTCTCATTGTAGACTGCTTTTGAGGCGGCTGAATACTGCGCTTATTTCTCATCTTATTTTTTGATCGACAGTCCAAAGACAGCCAATCCACCCAGTGCCAGCAATGCACCCAGCCAGCCGGTTGAGGTCCAGCCATATCCCATCGTGATGACCACGCCACCGAGCCACGCGCCGAGTGCATTGGCAATATTGAACGCAGAGTGATTCAAAGCAGCAGCCAGGGTTTGCGCTTCACCTGCCACGTCCATCAATCGTATCTGCAAGGCAGGTCCGATGGCGACCAGGGTACCGAGCAAAAATACCCAGATGATTGCTGATATTGTGTAGGCCATCGCGAAAGAAACACCCCCTAAAACCACAGCATTCCATAACAACAGGACAACGATGGAACGCAGCAGATTTTTGTCTGCCAGACGTGCTCCCAGCATGCTGCCCACCACCATGCCTACACCAAACAATGACAGTATCAAAGGAATGACGCCAGCAGACATGTGGGTGACTTCGGTGAGTATGGGTTTGATATAGCTGAACACGGCAAACATGCCACCAAATCCGACCGCGCCTATGCCCAGTGTTAACCAGACCTGCTTGTTGGCCAGCGCAGCAAGCTCACTCCCGGGATTTGCGTTTTTTGCTGCGGCCATGGCCGGGACGGCGAAGTACACGGCAACACTGCTGATTACCGCCAGCGAGGCGACAAAAACGTAAGCAGCCTGCCAGCCCCATGCCTGACCCAGCCAGGTTGCGGCAGGTACACCAAGCAGGGTAGAGCTGGTCAGGCCGAGGATGACTAGTCCTACTGCTGTCGCACGTTTTTGCGGCGCTACCATATTGGCGGCAACTAGCGTAGCGACACCAAAGTAGGCACCGTGCGGCAGGCCAGCGATAAAGCGCAGGATATTCAGCGAGAGGAAGTCGCTAGTCAGCGTCCCGGCAAAATTTCCCGCTGCGAACAGTAATATGAGGGCGATCAGCAAAGTCCGGCGTGGCCAGCTGGCTGTCAGCACGGCAAACATGGGGGCACCGATGACCACACCAAAGGCATAGGCACTGACGACATGGCCAGCCTCTGGTATGGATACTGCCAGGTCTTTAGCTACTTCTGGCAGCAAACCCATCATGGCGAATTCGCCTGTACCTATCGCAAATGCACCGAGACCCAATGCAGTGATGGCATATAAAAATTTGCGCTGAGTGTTGTCAGCAGCTTTGACACTCACTGATGTTGTGGTGGTGGGCATGGCGTTGGGTATGATAGGCATGATGGGCAATCAGAGAAGAATTAATTGGCGACAGTAAAACGCTTCTGGACATGCTTGGGCGTTTCCAATTCATCCACGATAGCGACAGCCAGGTCTTGTACAGAAATGCCTGCATGTGCATCGGCAACACCCGGCAGCAGATTGTCCGCACCTACCCGGTATTGCCCGCTACGCTCACCAGGTGCCAGGCCTATCGGTGGCGACAGGAAACTCCATTCCAGTGAATCTTCTTTCTTGATGAGGTTCAGAGCTTCTCGTGCGGCCAGAGCGCCTTGTTTGTATTCCGCCGGGAATCCTGGTGTATCTACTAGTTGCACGCCAGGTGCCACGAACAAACTGCCTGCGCCACCCACCACCAGCAAACGCTTGACGCCTGCCTGTTTAATGCCGGTAAAGATGGCTTGCGTGCCCTGCAAGAACAGATCGTGGATTTGCGCTTCACCCCAGCCAGGGTTGTAGGCGCTGACCACGGCATCTTGTTCCACTACCGCCTGTGCGACCTGTGCTGCATCGAGTACATCTGCCTTTACCACGGTCAGACCGGCTTGCGCTGCTACTTTGGATGGGGTACGTGCCAGCAGGGTGACTGCATGACCGCGGCTTAGCAATTCTGCCAAAACGGGTGTGCCTACAAAACCGGTGCCGCCAATTAATGCGATTTTCATTTGAAACTCCTTAGTGTGTATAGTTTATAGTCTGAATGCTTCATGATTTCTTGAATAGATGGCAGAAATCACTAACACTGTGAAGTTGTGCTAACAAATTGATGGCTTAATAATGGCTTCTGGGAGTAAAGATGGAACAGTACAAACGCATGGCCCTGTTTGCCGAGGTCGTTACCGCAGGTTCGCTGACCAGTGCCGCCCGCAAGCTGGGCATGACGCCGTCTGCAGTCAGCCAGCATTTGCGGGCGCTGGAGGCTGAGCTCGGTTTATCGCTATTGCATCGTTCAACCCGCAAACTGACGCTGACAGAAGCAGGGGCGCGCTACTTTGAGGGCTGCGCCGCCATGGTGGCGGCTGCCCGTTCTGCAGAGCAGGCGCTGGCCCGCCACAGGGATGAGCCGCAGGGAGAATTGCGTATCGCCGCACCGATAGGCTTTGGTGGCATGCTGGCGCAAGCGCTGGCACCGCTGCAAAAATATCCCAAACTGAGTTTATGCCTGCTAGTGGATGACGCCGTGGTTGACCTGATTGATGAACGTATAGACATCGCGTTGCGGGTAGGTAATTTGCCTGATTCCAGTCTGGTCGCGCGCAAGCTAGGCAGCATGCCTGCCCAGTTATGCGCAGCGCCTGCTTATTTGAATGAGCATGGTTGGCCGCAGCATCCTCATGATTTGGAGCAGCATATCTGGCTGGGTGGCGCATCTACCCGTCATTTGCAGCTGTCAGGCCCAGACAAAGTCAGCATTGAAATGAAGTTGCCAGTCAGGATCAGGGCCACTCAGGTGACGGCCCTGCATGCGCTATGCATTGCTGGTTGGGGGATCAGCATTGCGGTCAGTGAAGATGACCACCAGGCTTTGGCGAATGGCAGCCTGGTGGCGGTTTTGCCGGACTGGAAATTGCCTGACCTGGTGATGCATGCGATTACGCCGCGTCGTGATGAGCAGCCTGCCAAGGTGCGCCATGCGCTGACCTTATTGGCTGAGCATGTCGCCAGATACGCAATGTGAAGGACTAGTGAACTGTAACAGTGAAAATCGGAGTGCCTGCCATGTGCGCGCCGATCATGACTGCGTTGCAAATACTCGCGATAGCCCCGCTATCGCTGCGTTCATTTGTTCACCCTTGCCTTGTCCTGATGCGCCGGGCACATGTCTTTCACTCTCGATTCCACTGTTACAGTCCACTAGATGTGTGTGCTTCAGCCAAATGGAAAGCGCATCAGTAACTCAAAATTTGCGCCAGCTTCAGGCTCTATAAACAGTGCAATGCCATCAATGCTCAAGGGTTCTGACAGACTGAAATGCTGGATGGCGGCAGCATGCAGGCTGTCTGCAATTGCCCCTGCCTCCAGCCTGTCAGTCAGTGTCATATGGAAGCGGAATTCTTCAGCCGTATACGGATAGCCCCATTCCAGCAGCAAATCATTTTGTCGGGTGGTCAATGGCATCTTCTGGCGGCGCGCCAGTTCAGCCTCACTCATGGGCCTACGAAAATGATCGAAGTGGCGGACGCAGGCAAAGGCAAAATCGTTCAGCACAGTCTGGTCGCCAGTAACTCGCAAGGCAAGGAATTTACCCATCCATTGCACCTGTGGTGCATCTATCGGGATGATGTTTTTCTGTGCGCAAAATTCTTGCAGGGCCTGATGCAAGTCCGTTTCGCGCAGGCCATCAGCAAGCTGGAAGGGGGCTTTCAGCGTGGCATGAAAACCATAGCGACGTGCGTCGCTGCTCAGTTGTCGCTGCAAGCCTGCATCCAGACCGACAATAGTGGGCTGGGCTAGTAACTGGCCGCTGGCGGCATCGCGCCCCAGCCAGTTACTGCCATGCTGCCACCATCTGGCTTCCGGGGAAAAATACAGGGCATATCTTGTCATGCCTATTTTTACCGTAGATCAGTCAGCAACCTGATCCGTAGGGAAGCGCAAGGAGTCCCTGAGCAAGAAACCCATGGACATATTCATATTGATGTTCTTGGGCGGTATTGGTTTGGTGAACCATTTTTCATAAATACGATAGATTTCACCCTCATGTATCATCCTCAGCATTTCAGTATCGACGACTTTCTTGAAGCCAGGATCATCCTTGCGCATCATGATGGAATAGGGTTCTATCGACAAAGGGTCGCCGACGATGGCAAAGGCTGCCGGTGACTTGGCTTCAGCGCGCAAGCTGTACAGCAAGACATCGTCCATGGGGAAGGCATCGGCCTTACCTTCTTCCACCATCCTGAATGAATCCTGATCGCTATTGCCTTCTGTCAGTTTGATGTTCAGTGAGCTGGTGTCATTCCTGTCGGTCAGCAGTTTGACGGTGGTAGTGCTCTTGGTTGTCACGACAGTGCGATTGCGCAATTGTGGCCAGTTCTTGATGCCGCTGTCTGCCTTGACCAGAGCGCGCACGCTGGAAAAGAAATGCGGTATCGTGAACGCTACCTTCTTGCGTCTCTCTGCATTATTGGTGGTACTGCCGCATTCCAGGTCTATCTTGTCGTCCAGCAAGGCGCTGAAGCGCGTGGCGGAATCAACAGGAAAGAACTGTACTTTCATGGCGGGCATTTTGAGTTCTTTTTTAATGGCCTCTGCCACTTTCAGACACAGGTCTACCGAGTAACCGAGAGGCTGCTTGTTTTCATCGGTATAAGAAAAAGGCGCTGTTTCGCGTATGCCTATCACCAGGGTCTGGGTTTTGCGTATCTTGCCTAAAGTATCGCCTGCTTCTGCCAGCAGGGGCAGGGCCAGACACATTGCGGCAGCCATGCCACCAATTGCTTTTCGCATCATATTTTTCACCCGTTATTATGTGATTAACATCCTGAGCTTGCGCCTGTTGCCAATCGACTCTAACAGTCATGGTACAAGACAAAGTATGAAATTCAAGCTGCCTGACAGAACAAGATTTAGTAAAAAATGTAAAATTATATTGCTCAATAACATTATTTAAGATAGCCAGCTGTTTTCTTGTCATGTTTGCTGGATAGCCCGGCAGGGTCTTGGAGCTTGCTAGTTCATGGACAAAACATGCTAAGGTGACGACATCCCTACCGTTTTTTCATCATCATGAATTTTTCATCTGACGCATCCACTATTCCAGATAGCTTGTTAACAATACGCAACGCCCGCATAGTCCGTGCTGATGAGGTGTTGACGGGTTCCATGCAGGTCAGCCAGGGCAGGATCACAGAATTGGGCGAGGGTGCTGCTGGAATTGCCGGGGAGGACTGGCAAGGCGATTATTTACTACCTGGCCTGGTGGAAGTACATACTGATAACCTGGAAAAGCACTTGATGCCACGTCCCAAGGTGCACTGGCCTGTCATGCCAGCCATTTTGGCCCATGATGCGCAGATCGTTGCGGCAGGTATCACCACGGTGCTCGATGCCATCGCTGTTGGGGACATCGACCCAGACAGTGTGCGCATGCAAACCTTGCAGCCCTGTGTTGCTGGTTTGCGCAAGGCAGAGCAGGCAGGTTTATTGCGCGCCCAGCACTTGCTGCATATGCGTCTGGAGCTGGCCGAGCCGGATTTGCTGGCCATGTTCAGCCCCTTCTTACAGGATGAAAGACTGAAACTGGTTTCCCTAATGGACCACACGCCTGGCCAGCGCCAGTGGACCGATCTTAGCCACTATCGCGTGTATGTGACGGGCAAGCGTGGCTGGAGTGAACAAAAGGTCGATAAGATGCTGGGCCTCTTGCTGGAACGCCAGCAACGTCATGTGGCTGAAAACCGCCAGCTGGTGATACAGGCTTGCCAGCAGCATGCCCACCCCATTCCCCTGGCTTCACATGACGATACTACGCCTGAACATGTGCATGAAGGCGTGGCAGAGGGCGTCAGTATCTCAGAATTCCCGACCAGCTTGCTGGCAGCGCAAACCGCCAGACAGCAAGGCCTGGCCATCGTCATGGGCGCACCCAATCGCGTGCGCGGCGGCTCACACTCGGGCAATGTTTCGGCTGGTGAACTGGCCAGACATGATTTGCTCGACATCCTGTCTTCCGACTATGTACCGGCCAGCCTGCTGCAGGCAGCCTTCATGCTGCAGGAGGATGGCTATGACTTGCCCAAGGCGATTGCCACGGTCAGCCGCACACCGGCCAGGGTCTTGGGGCTGGACGACAGGGGTGAAATCGCGGTGGGTTTGAAAGCGGATTTCATACGCGTGCGCATGCTGGATCAGTTGCCTGTGGTGGTTGCCGCATGGCGTGATGGCCGGCAGATCGCCTGAAGCTAAGTCTCCAGCAGGGCCTGGATCGCTGTCAGTGCTTCCAGTGCTCCCATGGCCAGGCCCACATCCTGGGCATACGGTACTTGTGACTCGCGCAAATTGATACGCAGCAGGCGTCCGCCAAAATGTGCAATCACGCGCTGGCTGAAATTACGTACGCTGGGTATGGCCGTGCCAGCTCCCAGTTCTATTACCAGGGGCTGGCGTATCTGGCCAAACCAGTTGTTCTGACGTATCGCCTGTTGCTGCTGTCTGTGGGCATTCCAGTCTGCATCATCAAACATCAGGATATTCGGCCTGGCCATGCCACCGCAATGCGGGCAGGTAGGCATTGCATTTAATAACTGGCAATTGACTTCATCGACTTGCGGACTAAACTGATCTGCTTGCCAGATACTGTCACGACAGGGTAACAGGCATTGCAGATAATGGATGGAGCCATGGCATTCATAGACTTGCGTGTCCTGTATGCCGGCTTGCTGGAAATGCCCATCGACATTGCTGGTGTAAACACTCTGGCCATGGCGCTTGGCGGCACCCCATTGCCTGAGGATGTCAAAACCTGCGTGTGGTCGTATTTGGCGGTAGAGCGCCAGCCTGTGTCCATAGAAGCCCCAGGCTTGTTGCGGGCGACGGCGAAAAGCGGCTGGATTGGCAATTTCATAAAAGGGGATGGCTTGCTGGCCCAGCGCCGGATAAGCCTGCCAGAAACCCTCGCTGCCGCGAAAATCAGGCAAGCCCGAATCCACGCCCATGCCAGCGCCAGCCGCTATCACCAGGCTGTCGGCCTGGGTGATCAGTTCTGCCGCCTGATGGAGGAGATGAGCAGGGAACACGAGAACATCCTTTTAAAAAGGGCAAGACAGCGCACAGCCAGCATTACTGTGCCATTTCTCTTAATTTCAGGCAAGTCTGCTATGAAAAATACAATTAATATGTAATAAAAGTGTAAGTAAAGTGTAAATAAAGTGTAAGTAAGCGTGAAAATCTCATATCAAATACCTAAAGCTGGTGCAAACTATTGCTTATTAACAATATATTCTGGAGACAAATTCATGCAAGCTATTCCCCGACTCTTGACCGGGCTCTTATTGGCGCTGACGCTGCCCCTTTCTTCGCATGCAGAAGAGGGGACGATACGTATAGGCATCATAGGGCCGTTCACTGGCAAATCTTCTATTGATATGGGCGAGAGCATACGTGGCGGGGCCAGGGTGTTCTTGCAAGATATTAACCAGATCGGTGGTGTCATGGGCCGGCGCATAGAACTGGTGGAACGTGATGACCAGGCCAAACCCGAGCTGGGCGTGGCCATGGCCAAGGAACTGGTGGATAAGGAAAAAGTCGTGGCCGTCATTGGTTTTGCCAATACTGGTGTGGCCCTGCAAGCCGCCAAGGTATTCCAGGATAGTAAAAAACCACTCATCATCACAGCAGCCACAGGGGCAGCCATCACCAAGCAATATATGCCACCGGCAATTCCTGAGAGCTATGTGTTTCGCCTGGCGGCCAGCGATAATCTGCAGCCTTCGGTCATCCTGAGTGATGTCATCGACAAACGCAAACTGACGCAAATCGCCATCTTGCATGATGACAGCCCATACGGCATGTATGGCAAGGAAAACCTGATGGCAGAATTACAGCGCCGCAAAATAACGCCTGTGGCGCTGGAAAGCTTCAAGGTCGGCGATCAGGATATGACTGCGCAACTGGCCAAGGCCAAGCAGGGCGGGGCGCAGGTGGTGGTGGTGTATTGCCTGGGTTCAGAAGGTGCCATGGTGGCCAATGGCATGAGCAAGATCAAGCTCAATGTGCCTATGGCAGGTTCCTGGACCTTGTCGCAGCGCAGCTTTGCCGAACTGGCTGGCAATAATGCCGAGGGTGTACGTATGCCTGTGACTTTCATAGAAAATGATGCCAGCAACCGCAGCAATGATTTCGTCCTCAATTACTTCCGCATAAATAATGTTAAATCCATCCCCTCGGCAGTGGCTGCGGCGCAGACCTATGACGCCCTCAGGATACTGACTTTGGCCCTGATGCAGGCCAACACCACGGATGGCGACAAGATCAAACTGGCGCTGGAAGACATGAAGTATGACACTACCTCTACCGTCATCTCACGCTATAAGAAACCCTTCTCCAAAAACGACCATGAAGCCATCGCCAGGAACATGCTTTTCATAGGAGAAATCCGGCGCGGCAAGGTAGCCTATGCGTATAAGGAAGATGCCAATAGTGGCTTGATCGTACGTACAAAATAAGCTGCTTTTTCTTTCCCCTTTTCGAACACACTTTTTTCTGCACGTCGGCCTGTCACCTGCGGTTGACGTGCAGCATATCTGATCGCAATTTCCGCATATTTTTGCTTGCCTTTGGGCAATCAAAACGTAACCAAATTTAACTTCGGTTATATTGGCATTCGGCTATCCTATTAATTTTAAGGCATGAAGTCATATGCGCTTTGCGGCTGCATTGCTGCGACCTCGCACACCCATTTTTTGAGCTTGCGTTAGCAGACTGTGCTTTTATGCAGTGTTAGTACGTCATTCTTGAATAAGCATTCGTCCGTTCAAAAAAACATAAGAAAGGTCATCATGAGCAAAGAACAGATACGTCAGGTTTTGAAAGAGCATGGCAAATTTTCTGCCAATATGGATAGTCTGGCGGATGATGCCGACCTGTATGAAGCTGGCATGACATCACATGCCAGCGTGAATGTCATGCTGGCCCTGGAAGATGCTTTTGACCTGGAATTCCCCGACCGCATGTTGAAACGCAGCGTATTTGAAAGCATAGATGCCATCCATGCAGCCATACAAGAATTGACGGCATGATATGGATACTATGGACACCCCCGCCCCCTCCGCCATGATGATTGCGGCCAGACTGGTCGCCAAAGAATTTGCCGCACCGCATGCCAATGCCGTTGACCAGGAGGCACGCTTCCCGCTGGAAGCCGTCACGGCGCTCAAGCGAGAGAAACTATTAAGTGCCTATGTGCCGGTGGCGCTGGGTGGTGCGGGCCTGAGTTTGACTGAGCTGGTGGATATCGTGGAAATCCTGGCACGCGAATGTGCTGCCACTGCGATGATCTATGCCATGCACCAGATACAAGTCATCAGCATAGTCAGACATGCGCTGGATATGCCCTGGTATCAGAATTATTTGCGCGAGCTGGTAGAACATCAATACCTGATCGCCTCGGTCACATCTGAAGTAGGTGTGGGTGGTGAAATGCGTCGCAGCAATTGCGCAGTCGAAGTCGATGGGCAGCGCTTCAAACTGGTCAAGGATGCCACCACGATTTCCTACGGTGCCCAGGCTGATGATCTCCTGGTGACAGCCAGACGGAATCCCGATTCAGCCCATAGCGACCAGTCACTGGTACTGGTACGCAAGGCCGATTACACACTGGAACAAAAAGGCGGCTGGGACACCATGGGCATGCGCGGCACTTGCAGCCCGCCCTTCCTCATGACGGCCACTGGTGATGTGGCTCAAATTATCGCTATGCCTTTTGGCGATATGTCGGCGCAAACCGTGGTGCCAGTCTCGCATCTGCTGTGGGGCGGGTGCTGGATGGGTTGCGCTGCTGCAGCAGTCAACAAGGCCAGGGCTTTTGTGCGTGGCCAGGCACGTGCCAATCCCGGCACCGTGCCACCGACAGCTTTGCGCCTGGCTGAGCTGGTCAGCATGATGCAAAGCCTGCGTACTTCCGTGCAAGCCTGTCTGACTGAATACGAAGCCCTGTCAGTTGCCGATGATGCGGCAGTCGGTATCCTGACTTCCATGGGCTATTCGCTGAAGATGAATAATCTCAAGATAGATGCAACCCAGGCTCTGCCACAAATTGTGACCAAGGCCTTGTCCATTTGCGGCATACTGGGCTATAAAAATGATAGCAAGTTCAGCATGAGCCGCCATCTGCGTGATGCGCATTCGGCAGCCATCATGGTGGGCAATGACCGCATTCTGGCCACCAATGCCAATTTGCTGCTGGTACTCAAAGACGACTAGGAAAGGCTGACATGTCCATCGATTTTTCTCCTGAAGGCCTGACTGATGACCTGGTCGCTGCTGGCCACATCATCCCCGTAGGTGTGCAAGGCATTTTTGGTCGTGGTCCGGTATTTGAAGACGTGTTGCGCCGCTTTGACGACTATGTCAGCCGCGTCGCTGCCAATGATGGCGCGGTCAAAATGTCTTTTCCGCCCTGCCTGGACCGCAAGGTGCTGGAACGCAGCGAATACCTGGATTCCTTCCCGCAACTGGCGGGCACCATCTTCAGTTTTACCGGCAATGAAGCCCAGCACAAGGAGCTCATAGAAAACGTCCATGAAGGCCGTCCCTGGACCCATCTGCAAACCATGACGGCAGTCTGTTTGACACCAGCTGCCTGCTATCCGGTTTACCCCAGCTTCACTGGCACTATTCCTGCTGAGGGCCGTCTGGTGGATATGCAAAACTGGGTATTCAGGAATGAGCCTTCACCAGAACCTACCCGCATGCAATCTTTCCGTGTGCGTGAATTTGTCCGTGTCGGCACGCCCGACATGGTGGTGGTCTGGCGTGACACCTGGTTGCAGCGCGGCCTGGATATTTTGAAGTCTTTGGGTTTGCCTGCACACTCTGACGTAGCATCCGACCCCTTCTTTGGCCGTGGTGGCCGCATGCTGGCCGCCAACCAGCGTGAACAGCAATTGAAATTTGAAGTGCTGGTACCTGTGATCTCCGAAGCCAAACCGACGGCAGTTTGTTCCTTCAATTATCACCAGGATCATTTCGGCAAGCTGTTTGAGATTTATCAGCAAAATGGTGAGCTGGCGCATACTGCATGCCTGGGTTTTGGCCTGGAGCGCATCGTCATGGCCTTGTTCAAGACCCATGGCATGCAAACCGAACATTGGCCCCAGGCTACCCGTGACTTATTGTGGTCATGAGCTTGCACGCCTTGCCCCAGCTGACTGCGAGTGACTATCAGCCACATGCCCTGCATGGTGCTGACAGGGCCTGGGCAGAAACCAATTGCTATATCGATGTCTGGATAGAAGTCTTGCATGCCCAGGGACTGAACCCGCTGGCATGTTTGCCGATGGTATTTGCCAATAATTTTGATGGTGACCAATGGACGTTTTACAAACCACCGCATGAAGACTTGTTTGCCCTGTATGGCATCGATGTACAAGAGCTCAATGTCTGGCGCGGCTTGCTCAGTAATGCCACAGTACAGCTAGGCCGTGGCCGTCTGGTGCTGACAGAGACGGATTCATTCTATCTGCCGGATACGGCGGGCACGGATTACCGCACGAACCATGTCAAGACCACTATTGCCATACAGGAAATTGACCTTGAGCAGCAAAAGCTCGGTTACTTCCATAACAGCAGCTATCACGAATTGCGGGGCGAAGACTTTATCGAAACCTTCAGGATAGGCAAGCCACATGATGCGACCTTCATGCCGCTGTTTGCCGAGTTTGTACGCCTCGATCATGTGCAGAAAAAAACAGAGGCAGAGCTGGCAGCGATCTCTTTAGCCCTCTTGCGCAAATACCTGGCCAGACGCCCGCGCAGCAATCCTGTCAGCCTGTTCCTGCCAGTCTTTATCCGCGATGTAGAACAATTGAAAGAAGAAGGCATGGCAGCCTATCATGCCTATGCTTTTGCCTGCCTGCGTCAGCTCGGTGCAGGCTTTAGCCTGGGTGCGCATTACCTGCGCTGGCTGCAGCAACACCAGCCCTTGCAGTTTGAAGCGGCAGCGATAGAATTTGACAGCATCTCTGAAATCACCAAGACCTTGCTACTGAAAACTGCCAGGGCCGTCATGGGCAAAAAAGCCGTCGATCTGGCCCCCTTAGTGGAGCAACTGGCTGTACATTGGCAACAGGGCATGGATGCGCTGGATGCCAGTCTGGCTGGCGGGTGATATTGCATCCATGGCTGAAAAAATACTCATCCCGCTGACTACTGACTGGCAAGTCACTCAAGTTGCCAGTGACAGCGCTTTGTTACCATCGACATTGTCATCTGCGTTGTTATCTACATTGCCAGCACAAGTGCCTGGCACCATTGCCAGCGCCTTACGCGCTGCCGGGCAGTTTGAATATGGCAAAGATAATTTCGATGCGCTTGATGTCTGGTATTTTTGCGATCTGGATATACCTGCGGATGCGGCCCGCCTGCATTTTGAGGGCCTTGCTACCCATGCAGAAGTATACTGGAATGACAGTCTCATCCTGCGTAGCGAAAATATGTTTATCGCTCACAGCCTGGATCTACTCGCACATGCCATCAGTGGCAAGGGGCGTTTGAGCCTGCGCTTCATGGCATTGAATGCACTACTGGCACAGCGCCGCCCCCGCCCACGCTGGAAAACCCGTCTGGTCGAACAACAGCAATTGCGCTGGGTACGCACCAGCCTGCTGGGTCGCATGCCAGGCTGGTCACCGCCAGTAGCACCGGTGGGGCCATATAGGCCCATCCTGCTGGAATTACAAAGCCCTCTGCGCATCCGCAGCAAGAACATCACCAGCAAACTGGATGGTGAAGATGGGCAGTGCGAAGTCGAATTGCTGGTGCAAAGTACGCAGGCATTGACTGCCTGTGTCGTCAAAGTCGGCGCACAGGAATTTGTCTTGGATTGGCAAGACCTGGGCGAGCAGCAATATCGCATTCATGGCTTGTGTCAGCTGCCTGACGTCAGGAAATGGTGGCCGCATACGCATGGTGATGCGGCCTTGTATGCCCTGGAATTGAAGGCCAGCTATGCTGATGGCGTACAAATTATCAATCTTGGTCATACCGGTTTCCGGCAAATAAAAGTCGATCAGCGCGATGGCGATTTCAATTTGCATGTGAATGATGTGCCCGTATTTTGCCGCGGTGCCTGCTGGACTCCGGTGGACATGATCTCATTGCAAAATGAGGGCAAGGATTTACGCCAGATGCTGCTGCTGGCGCGCGACGCAGGCATGAATATGCTGCGCGTTATTGGCACCATGGTGTATGAGACTGACGCGTTTTATCACTTATGCGATGAGCTCGGTATCCTGGTCTGGCAAGACTGCATGTTTGCCAATATGGACTATCCCGTCACAGATGCTGCATTTACTGCCAGCATCACGACAGAAGTGCAGCAATTCCTGCAGCGTATTCAAGCCTCACCCTGCATCGCCGTCGTCTGTGGCAATAGCGAAGTGGAGCAACAGGCAGCCATGCTGGGACAGCCTGTGGAACTGTGGCGCAATACATTTTTTGCAGAGACACTACCTGCGCTATGCAAGCAATACAGTCCCGATGTGCAGTACTGGCCATCCAGTCCGAGCGGTGGTGTCATGCCTTTCCAGCTTGATAGTGGTGTCGCCCATTATTTTGGTGTCGGTGCTTATTTACGGCCACTCGATGATGCGCGCCGCAGCGCTCTGCGGTTTACTTCGGAATGCCTGGGTTTCTCGAATATGCCTGACGACGATCTGATCGATGGCATGTTGAAGAACGGCGAAACACCAGGCCCCTATCCGGCATGGAAGCAGGGCATACCGCGTGACAATGGCACAGGCTGGGATTTTGAAGATGTGCGCGATCACTATATGGCTGAGCTCTATAAAGTGAACCCTGCCAGCCTGCGTTATGCCGAACGTGAACGCTACCTGGCGCTGGCGCGTACGACCACTGGTGTAGTCATGGGCAGCACCATGGCGGAATGGCGCAGGGCAGGTTCGACTTGCCATGGTGCCCTGATCTGGTTCTGGCGCGATTTAAGACCAGGTGCGGGCTGGGGCATCATTGATGCCCATGGCAAACCCAAGGCAACCTATTATTATCTGAAGCGCGCCATGGCTGCGCTCACGGTGTTCATCACCGATGAAGGTTTGAATGGCCTGGCACTGCATATCGTCAATGACGGCCCGCAAGTATTCGAAGGTGAACTGGAATTGAACCTGTATCGCCATGCTGAGACCCGTGTAGCCCATGGCCGTATTGCCGTGCAAGTGGCGGCGCATACAGCAATCAAAGTGTCGGACTATGCGCTCCTGCCGCATTTTGTCGATACCAGTTACGCCTATCGTTTTGGGTCAGCTGGGCATGATGTGGTGCAAGTTGCCTTGTACCGAACCGACGAAGAGCAGGCATGCGCCACAGATTTTTATTTTCCGTCGGGGCAGCAATTTCCTCCGCAGGCAGAGCTGGGTTTGCACGCACATTGCAGCATGGATGCTGACGGCAATCATCTCCTGCATCTGAGTACACAAAAACTGGCGCAGGCGGTTGCGGTACAAATTCCAGGTCTGTTGCCTGACGATAATTACTTTCACCTGGCACCCGGCAGTAGCAGGAAAATTCGGCTGATGGTCATGGAGGGCAAGTCCATCAAGCCCGGACATGTACAGGCGCAAAACGCGCTGGGTAGTATCAGGGTGGCTGTGGCAACTAGTATGGCAACTTAGCGGGGCAGATTTGGCAATACAACAGTATCCTAGCAAAGACATCCTGTATACACCGCAAGCCTTCTGGTTTGGTGATGTTGCCAGTCCCATGCTGGGTTGGTACCACCCGGCCAGGGTGAGGGATGCTGGCGGCAGTCGCCAATGCGGGGTAGTGCTTTGTCCACCTTTTGGTCATGAATACATGGTGTCTTATCTGGCCTATAAACATTTGGCCATGCATCTGGCAAAAGCCGGGTTTGATGTCTGCTTTTTTGACTATAACAATAGTGGTGATGCGGCTGATGCCGAGGGTGACAGAGTCGCGTTGTGGCAAAAAAATATCAGCCAGGCAGCTATGCAATTACGTCAACTGGCTGGTATTGAACATATTGCCCTGTTTGGCTTGCGTCTGGGCGGTTTGCTGGCAGCTAGCATGGCAGCTACGATTGATGCCAGGGCCTTGCTCTTGATGGCTCCGGTTATCTCTGGTCGTGCCTATGCACGTGAAATGCTGGTTTTGCGCAGCATGAGTTCGCTGCAGGCAGAAGTCGACCCTGATCGCACCATAGACCCCAATCATGTGCAGACAGATGATGAGCTGACTGGCTATGAGTTTACTGCAACAACCCGCAGCAGTTTGGGGAAGCTGGATTTAAGCAAACTGCCTGCGCCAGCCATGCCGGTTTTTTTACAGGCGCGTGATGACATCAGCGGCCAGGAAAGCAAGCTGGTGCAAGCCTGGCATCATCATGACCACGCCCTGCACTTGTCAGAGTTGCCCGGCTATGCCGCCATGATGTGCGAGGATGCCCATGACACCGTGGTGCCGACGGCGATCTGGCAAGAGATGCAGGCCTGGCTGGGACGTTATTTTCCCTTGAATGAAGTGAGCAGCCGTGATCTGCCCGTCACCAATCCGGTGGCCAATATAGTGTTTGGCCATGTCGTGGTGGAAGAAGAATTGGTGGAGCTGGAAGGTATGTCCGGCATAGTCAGCCGGCAAGCAGGTGCAAATATCAAGGCTCTGCCTACTGTAATCTTGTGCAATATAGGCGCTAATCACAGGGTAGGTAATCACCGCCTGTATGTGACTTTGGCACGCAACCTGGCCAGTCACGGCTTTCATGTACTGCGTTTTGACAAGTCAGGCATAGGCTATAGCAAGACCACGCCGGACGATAAAGAAAACGATGTGCATGCGGCTTCCAGTGTCGATGATCTCAGCAGTGCCATGTATTTCATGCAGGGCAAATACCATAGCCCTTCATTTGTCCTGGCCGGTTTATGTTCAGGTGCCTATATGGCTTATCTGAGTGCGCTCAGGGATGAGCGCGTCAGCGGTCTGGTCTTGATGAATCAACTGACTTACCGCTGGCGTGAAGGCGATACTATCGAGGCACGCAAAAAAGCCACCATCAAATCCACCCATTTTTATGTACATGCACTGGCCAAAGGGGATACCTGGAAGCGAGTACTCAAGGGCCAGGTGGATTTTCGCCAGATAGGTGGCAATTTGCTACACCGCATAGGCAAGCGCCTGCGCACGCAGTGGCAGCTACTGACTACCTATCTGATGCACAATAATCTTTTCCTGGGGCAGGTAGCACGCAATTTTAAAAACCTGGAAGCCAGGGGGACAGAATTACTGATGATTTATGAAGCCAGTGATACTGCGGTGGATGTCATGACCGAGCAATTTGGCAGGCACGCCAAATTATTGGGACAGAGTGAACGCATCTGCCTGAAATTTTTTAGAGGGGCAGATCATACCTTTACCCCGCGCTGGTCACAATTGGCCGTGGTGGATTTCATCAGCAAGCATTTGCTGCATCGTTTCAGTCATCGCCTGCAAGATCAGGCGACGACTGCGCCTATGGCTGCTCTCCAGCGTTTTGACGCCGCCAAGAATATAGCTAAGCCTGCCGCTGCAGACGTGGCAAAATAAAGCGCCAGACCACGATCAGTTCAAACACTTCCACTACGATGAGTGCCAGGATAGCGCCTGGTGCGCCCATGCGCGGGATGCTGAAAGCGGTAATCAGTAACACCATGCTGAGCGTCACGCTGCCCAGGAAAAACATTTGTTTGTAGGCACCGCCACTGGATAACCAGGACGTGCCCACCCAGCGTGCCGCATTGATGGCGAAATAAGCACCCCACATCATGACCAGGGGATCAAGCCCGCTGTACTTGGCGCTGATGACATGGCTTTCCAGCCAGGGCAAGCCCAATAACAACAGGGCGACATAGGCCAGCACCACCAGTTCTATGCCAGCGATGGAAAACAGGGTCAGGCGCTTGAGGCCGCGCCAGTCTTTGTCTGCCATCAGGCGGCTGGCTTCGGGGCGCGCCACTCTGGACCAGGCTGCCACGGCCAATGGTATGGGCATGAGCATCAGGCGTGAAGCATTCAAATCGGCAATCGCTGCTACCCCCAGCCAGGCACCGGACAGATACACATAACTGTAGTTCGAGAGCCAGCCAACGATCACGCCCGACACTGCCCAGCGCCCGTGGCCGGCGATGGTTTCCTGGTGAGCATTGATGGCGAGCGCGATCTCTTCCTTGGCATGCGCTTCCACATCTGCTGTTGTGTGTGCCAGAAAATGCTGACGACTGGCCAGGGTACACAGGAAGGACGACAAGGCCAGCAGCACAAATACGGTCACCAGATCAAAATGCTTGCTGAAATACAGGAATGCCAGCCCCAGGGCAACCAGGCTCACATATAATATATCTTGCCTCAGAACAGAGATGATATCGGACTGGATAAAGCCCACGGTGCGGCCATATTCGCGTATGCCGTTGCCAAACAGATAGGTGGCAAATACCGCTGCCAGTATCCAGCTTTTGTTGCTGTAATGCGTCGCTGCCGGTACAAATTCTACGATCACGAAGGCCAGCGAACCCATCGCCAGGGTCCAGGCCACTTGCTTATACCAGTAATGGCGCAAGAGCGATTTGCGGGTATCTCCCTGCACTGATGGGGCAACCGTGGTCAGTGGCCCGGCTATCCATGAATCAACGATGAGTCCGACCAGCAAACCACCAGCGTACAATTGCCCATACAGACCATAACTTTCTTTGGCCACCAGATTCATGAGCAAAATGCCAATGACAAAATTCAGGGCGCTGAGCATGCCCTGATCGATGACCGACAAGATGGAAGAAGAAAGAAATTTTTTATAAAAACTCATGAGCTTGCACGAGGTGGTCCTGGCTTATGATGCGGGATTGCAATGCGACGGCTAGCCTCAGCATATTTTGCAACAGAAACATAACATCAAGACTGGTTGATACACAAAGTATTTCATTCTTTTACTATGACTTTAACTTTATTTTTCATCATTTATGAATAATTTAACCACTAAAGACCGGGCTCTGGTGCTGTTCAGTGGCGGCCAGGATTCTGCCACTTGCCTGGCCTGGGCCTTATCCCGTTATACCCATGTAGAAACCATAGGCTTTGCCTATGGTCAGCGCCATGCCATAGAACTCAGTGTCAGGCCGACGCTGATAGAAAAAATGCGTCAGTTTTCACCTGAATGGCAAAGCCGCCTGGGTGAAGATCATATGATAGATTTGTCACTGATTTCCCAGCTTTCGCATACGGCGATGACAGAAGACATCGCCATAGAGATGCAGGAAAACGGCTTGCCGAACACCTTTGTCCCTGGCCGCAACCTGATGTTCATGATGACGGCCGCGACCCTGGCTTATCGCCGTGGTTTGAATGTGCTGGTCGGTGGCATGTGCGAAACCGATTTTTCCGGCTACCCTGATTGCCGCGACGACACCATGAAAGCCCTGCAAGTAGCACTCAATCTGGGCATGAACACCCGCCTCAAGCTGGAAACCCCGCTGATGTGGATCAACAAGGCAGAAACCTGGCTCCTGGCTGAGCAACTGGGTGGTTCCGCACTGGTTGACCTGATATGTGAAGATACCCATACCTGTTATCTGGGGCAGCGTGGTGAGCTGCATCCCTGGGGCCATGGTTGCGGCACCTGCCCGGCCTGCGCTTTACGGGCTCGCGGCTATGCGCATTATCGTGCAGGTAATTTCGAACTGTAAGCATGGCGTTAGCTTGGACATCTAAACTGGAATGACAAATCATGATAAAACCTAGCCCATGCTGATTGCTGTCATCACCGACTTGCACGCCAATCGTGAAGCCCTGCAAGCTTGCCTGGCGCATGCAGAGCAGCACAAGGTCACGCAGTACGCCTTCCTCGGTGATCTGGTTGGTTATGGTGCGGACCCAGGCTGGGTGCTGGATCAAGTCATGGAATATGTCAGGCAGGGAGCCTGGGCGCTGATGGGTAACCATGATGCTGGCTTGCTACAGAGCGAGCGCCAGGGCATGAACCCGGTCGCCAGAAAAGTGGTGGAATGGACACGTGCGCAACTCAGCGCTGAACAACTCGGTTTCATTACCAAATTGCCTTACCGCATAGAATGGCAAGACATCCTGTTTGTGCATGCCAATGCCTGGGCCCCCGAGGACTGGGAATATATAGACGGCGTCATGGAAGCCACGCGCAGCATGCATGCCACCAAGGCCAGCATCACGTTTTGCGGCCATGTGCATATGCCTGGCCTCTACCATATCAGCATGACTGGCAAGACCGGGGAATTTACTCCCATGCCTGAAGAAGGCATACCACTCAGCAGGCAAAGGCGCTGGCTGGTCATCCCCGGTTCTGCGGGGCAGCCGCGTGACGGCAACCCGGCGGCCTGTTATGCAACTTTTGATACCGAAAGCCAGGTCTTGACTTATTACCGGGTTCCCTATGATGCTGAAAGCGCCTGCCAGAAAATCATCGCGGCCGGTTTGCCTGCCAGTCTGGGGCAAAGACTGTTGCACGGTAATTAACCCAGGGTAGACATGAGCCACCCTGCACATCACAAGCTGCAAAGCGGTATGGAATTCGATGGCTACCGCCTTGAAGAGAAACTGCATACCGGTGGTATGGCGGCCTTGTGGCGGGTCACCGATTTGCGTGAGCGGCATCCACAGCAGCCAGCCTCCCTGATCATGAAAGTCCCCCTGCTGTATTCTACCGACGACCCGACTGCCATCGTCGCCTTTGAAGTCGAGCAAATGATCATGCCCAAACTCAAGGGTGACCATGTGCCGCGGTATTTTGGGGCAGGTGATTTTGATGCCCAGCCTTATATCGTCATGGAACAAATTGCTGGCGCTTCCCTGCGCAGCCGTTTTGAGGAGGCGCCTTTACCCATTGCTGAAGTGGTAGAGATCGGTATCAAGGTCGCGCATGCCTTGCAAGACCTGCACAAGCAACATGTCATCCATCTTGATATCAAGCCCAGCAATATCATGTTCCGCCCGGATGGCACTGCGGTACTCATAGACTTTGGTTTGTCGCGGCATGACCGCTTGCCGGACTTGCTGGATGAAGAATTCCGCCTGCCCATGGGCACAGGTCCCTATATTTCACCGGAACAGGTCATGGGTGTGCGCAATGAGCCGCGCAGCGACCTGTTCTCGCTTGGGGTCTTGCTCTATTATCTGGCAACCGGGCAGCGGCCCTTTGGTCATCCGACTTCCATCTCTGGTTTGAAGAAGCGCCTGTATCGGGACCCAATTCCACCACGCAAGCACCGTAGCGACATGCCAGCCTGGTTACAGGAAATCATTTTACGCTGTCTGGAAGTCGAACCGTGCGCACGTTTTGATACGGCGGCGCAACTGGCTTTTTTATTGCAGCATCCAGATCAGTTGCAATTGACGGCGAGAGCGGAAAAACAGGGGCAGGATGGGTATATGGCGGTACTCAAGCGGCGCTTTCAGGCAGCTGGGGCTGAACCTGTCATGACGCAGAGTGCCTCGGGTCAATTATCCAAAGCCCCTATCATCGTCGCTGCACTGGACTTGAGTGCCAGTTCCATAGCCCTGGCAGAAAGCTTACGCACTATCACACGACGTATGTTGCAGACTGAACCAGGCGCGCGCCTGGCCTGCCTGACCATACGCAAGGTCAGCCGCCTGGGCATGGATGAAAGCCTGATACAGCAGGGTGAAAATATCCATGTCAAACACCTGGTGGACCTGAAACACTGGGCCAGACCCTTGCAAGTCAATCCCGATAAAATCACCTTTCATGTGCTGGAAGCACCAGATGCGGCAGCTGCCATCATCGATTATGCCCATAGCAACCGGGTCGACCACATCATCATAGGTTCACGTGGTAGCTCGGCCTTGCGTCGCTATCTGGGCAGTGTCTCGGCACAAGTTGTGGCCGAGGCAGAATGTACGGTGACAGTCGTGAAAGCCAGCGACAAGTAAGTCTACTTCTTCACACTTTCCAATACCTGGTCGACAAAATCGCCATCAGCATCGCTGAACTTCAGGCGTACCGGATACCATTCCAGGCTTGGGGCCAGCCATAAATCCAGTTGCTGGTCCTTGGAGTCGGCAGGTGGTGCCTTGCTGACGTGGATGGCCTGCATGTCTCCCATGGAGGTCTTGATATTTTCCAGCCCCAGCACTTTGAAAGTCCAGGGGTCGGCGTCCCTGCGGCCTGCCACCAGCATTTTCCACTCCGAACCGGCCTTGAAGCTCTCGCCAGCGGCGCGGGCAATTGCAATCAATTGCCAGCTGGCGCTGGTTCTGTCCTGTTCGCCGCCTTTCAGGGTATAGGTTTCAGCAGAAGCACTGAAGCGCAAGGTTTTGCTGTCACGCTCAAAACTGGTGGTGGTGGCGGGTTTGCCAAACCGCTTTTCAATAAATTTGTCTGGTGCCAGGCCATAGTCATCGATGCTGCCATGGCTGCTGGCATCGAGGATTTTGCCAACCAGCATGGCACGGGTCTCGGTGACTATGCTGTATTTTTGTTCGCTGTTTTGCCATTTGACCGAGGCCGAGCCACTCAAGGGCAAGCCGCTTTGTTTGGCCTTGATGCTGTATTGCAGTTCTGCGGATGGTGGCAGTTTGGTGGCAGGTTTGGGGCTGGCTTCATTGGCCAATGCCAGGGACGGGCCGGACAAACTGAATGCCAGTGTGAGAGCCGCATATAAATTCAAGGAATTGCGCATGTTCATTTGTCCGTATTTGGAATGCTGATGATCTTGGCGGCAGTCTGGGTTGTGACGGCACCATTACTTTCGGTATTGCGTATTTGTACTGGATACCACTCAATTGCCGGTGCCAGCCAGACTTCGAGTTTGGAATTGTATGAACCAGGACGCGGTGGTCTGACCACATGCCAGGCCATGATCTTGCCAGCCTTGGTATCGAGTTCTTCCAGGGCGATCACGACAAACACAAAGGTGCTGACGTCGCGTTCTTCGGCAACCTGTACACGGATTTCCCGTCCAGGCTGAAATCTCTCTGGATCAGCATATCCTATGCCTGCCAGTTGCATGAGCACACTGGCTTTGTCCTGTGCCCCATCCTGTATTTGTTCGACTTTGTTGGAAGATGAAAAACTGACGGTTCTTTTTGCATGATCAAAATGGGTTGCAGTTTCGCTGCGGCTGCGTCTTTTTTCTTCACTAATGAGGGGGGTGATGCCATAAGTATCAATCGCGCCTTCACTGCGTATCTGATAAAGATTGATGGAAGTCAGCAGCAAGTCCAGCGAAGCTTCTATGCTCATCTTGTAACGTCCATCTTTGAATAACCAATTGATTTCACCATCCCCATAAACTGGATTACGATTGGGTTCAGTACGTACAATGCGCATGCTGATTTTACCAGTCTGTGGCACATGTATGGAATAAGTCTGAGGACCCTCACTATTGCTGTTGTCTTTGTTGACTGGACCAGTTACTTCTTCTGCCTTGATTTCTGGTTTGTTCTCCACCGGCGCGACAGGAAGGTTTTCCTGCGTTTCTACAGGAGTAGTGCTTTTGTCTATGACAGGTTCAGGCGGAATGGCTTCTGCCCGCCTGGCAGGCGGGGCTGGTGGCGTCACCGTTTTGGTCTTGGGGATAGCCAGGGGCCCGGGCTTGGGCTGATTACTGGCCGCTTTTTGCTCACTCGGTTCAGGAATATCCCTGAACTGCACAACGATGGGGTTTTCCTGCGCCCTGGCTTGAGTCGGCGCAGAGTCCGGGTCCAACCCATGCAGGGCTAACAGATGCAGCAATACTGCCAGTGTCAAAAACAGCAGATTCTGACGCGTGAGCAAGCGTAGTTCAAATGTAGGGGCAATCGTGTTCATCTTGCTAGTGTAAACGCAGTCGGCAGTTTTTTGGATGACTAGAGCAATGTTGTGAGGGGGTAAAATAGCATTTTCATAGCAAATCTGGCCTTGCAGGCAAGTTGGAAATCATTTGATGTTAACGACAATAAAAAAATGCTGGACTCAGGCTGGTAGTTGCTTGCTGCTGTTATGCCTGCTGCATAACAGCCAGGCTGCCAGTTCCTCTATTCCTGCTACTCCCATACGCATAGGCATGATAGATGGCTTGAGCGGGGCTTTCAGCAATGCTGGCGAGGCAGTGCAAAGAAATCTGCAAATCGCCATAGAGCGTATCAATGCCCGTGGTGGCGTGCGCCTGCCAGATGGCCAGCATCCCCTGCTACTGACTAGTTTTGATAATAAACAGGGAGTGGAGGAGTCACTGACAGCGCTCAAGCACCTGACTGACCAGCAGATACCCTTCGTCGTACAGGGCAATAGCTCTGCAGTCGCCCTGGCACTGGTGGATGCTATCAACAAGCATAATCAGCGTACGCCCGATCATCGCGTGCTGTTTCTGAATTATTCTGCAGTGGATACCACGCTGACCAATGAAAAGTGCAGTTACTGGCATTTCCGTTTTGATGCCCATGCCGACATGCGCATGCATGCCCTGACCGAAGTCATCAAGGCCGACAACCGCGCCAAAAAGATTTACCTGATAGGACAGGACTATAGTTTTGGCCGCCAGGTCAATCAGTCAGCACGCACCATGCTGGCCAGCAAACGGCCAGATATCAGCATCGTCGGTGAAGACCTGCACCCCATAGGCAAGATCAAGGACTTCGCTCCTTATGCCGCCAAGATCAAGGCCAGTGGTGCCGACGCTGTCATTACTGGCAACTGGGGTAATGACCTGAGCCTGCTGGTCAAGGCGGCCAGGGATGCGGGCATGACGACCAAGTTCTACACCTTCTATGGCAATGGCCTGGGCGCACCGGCAGCACTGGGCGACGCTGGTCTGGGCAGAGTACGCGCCGTGGCTGAATGGCATCCCAATGCCGGTGGTGCCGATAGTGATGGGTTTTACCAGCAATTCCGCCAGCGCTATCCCGATCCCCGCGATGACTATGTGCACTTGCGCATGCAAGTCATGATAGAGATGCTGGCGACGGCGATAGAAAAAGCAAAAACCACGGAAGCAGCAGCAGTGGCCCGTGCCCTGGAAGGTGCACATTTCAAGAATACTTTTCACGATGCTGTCATGCGTGCAGAAGACCATCAATTGATACAACCATTGTATGTCTCGGTCATGCAAAAAAAGGGCGAGAACGGGGTGCGTTTTGATAATGAGGGTAGTGGCTATGGTTTTAAAACCGAACGTTATTTCGATGCTGGATTGACGGCTCTGCCCAGCTCATGCAAGATGCTTAAATTGAAATAATAGTCTTATGCAAAACTACTCCAGCTGCGTAAGCCCTAGTATCTGTAATCCTGAAAATATAAAGGAAGCATCGTATGAGTAATCCATTTTCTGGTTCCGACATCCCCGGCATGAATGCCATGGGCGACACCCTGTCTTTCGTCAAGAAACTCTGGGGCAATATGCAAGTGCCTGGCATGGTGGCACCACCCATGTCGGTCGATGAGCTGGACAAGAAAATTCAGGATTTGAAGACAGTGGAGTCCTGGCTGACCGTCAACATGAACATGTTGCGCGGTACCATACAGGCCCTCGAAGTGCAGCGTGCTACTCTGGCTGCCTTGCAATCGCTAGGTGAAAGTTTTGCCCAGCATGCGCAACAGGCCAGTGCCATGGCCGAGCAGGCAGCTACACCATTCTCTGCCAGACCTGCGGCAACGGAAGAAGCGCATAGCAATGCCAACTGGCCTATGCATCCATCGACTGACAAGCCGGAATCCGCTGCTGGCAAGATACCTGAGCCAGACCCGGATACCGAAGTTGATGAAGACGAGGATATGCCGCCAGATGCCAGTGAAGTCAAGGCGGAAACAAAATCCGAAGTCCATTCCAATAACCGCGATGCACCTGCCGATGCGCCGGAACAGGCACGGACCAGCGATGCCAATGCCCCGTTTGCCAACCCGGCTGCCTGGTGGGGTTTGCTGCAGGAACAGTTCAAGCAGGCGGTCAGCAGGGCCATGGAAACTGAACAGGCTGTCAGTACAAGCGCAGAGACAGAGGTGAAAAAGACTGCTGAGAAAAAATCGGCGGTGACAAACAAGAGCGCTACCAAACCCAAGGTCGCCAGCACTACTAAAACAGGCATAAAAACCGGCACTAAAGCGGGTGCTACAGCGGCTAACAAGGTCGTGCCTAAAGTCACCACAAAAACTACCGGCAAGCCAGCCAGCAAATCACCAGCCAAGCCGGTGACGAAAACCACTAGCAAACCAGGTAAGACGACAAAATAGCCAAACCCAGGCAGTAATAAAAAACATGGTACCCCAGGGTGTCATGTTTTACTTCGTTGAATTTTGCTGGATTTTACTCAGCAATCAAATCCCGGTATCTTCTTTCGAACATTTGACCTTGTTTGCCGGCTTGATCTCTACTGCCTGCATATTGGCATCCAGTGCCCAGGCGCTGACTGGCTTTTCTATTATGCGGTTGCCTTTACCTAGCGTGACGGCATTCACGACCGCCAGATTGTTTTGTTTACCAAAAATACAGTTACCATCCAATGATATACCTTGCTTGGGGACGGGCGGCGGCAAAGGTATGTCCACCATTTTCAATGGCGATTTGGCCAGTTCGGCAGGTGACATCTCGTTGTAATAGAGGTTGCTGTCGATGATAAATGCTGCCGCTGCTGGACGGCTCTCCGTCATCTCTTGCGCTTCTCTGCCTGTGAATTTGGTCATCACCGCCATCAGTTTGCCACCGGCCTTGCCGGTTGACACTGTGCCCCAGCCTTGCCGTAATTCCTTACGCGATGGCAGACCTGCCTGTGGAGCAACCGGTACAGGCATGGCCGCTGTTGGTGTTGCGGCTTTTGCCGCTTGCATTGCCTGAGCCGCCGGTGCTGCCGCTGTTGGTACTGCAGGCTTGGCAGCTGGCATCGCTGCTACCGGTTCGCTGGATTTTTTGTAGACACCGTCGAAGGGGACATCGCCCCAGGCGCTGGCGCAGGTTTCTGCCTGCAATTTCATGCCAGCAACTGCGCGTTTCAGACTGACGGTGCAGCGGCCTTCTGTATACGTCCAGCCACCAGGCGCATCGCTGAACTGGCCTTCGCCAGCACCGGTATGCAGATTGCCTGGTTTGCCTTTTTCTTCGACTTCAAGCAGAAATTTGCCATTTGCCTTGATCGTCAGCAAACGCTCGAACTTGCTGTCACTGGCTTCATACACGCCTGGTAAAGGGTAGGGGCTGTAGTCAGCAGCATGGGCGCTGGCAATCAGGCTGGACATGGCCAGACACAAGGGTAACAGGCTGGGGAAGGTAAGAAGTGTTGATTTTTTCATGGATGCTATGGTGAAAGTGAGTGGGGCCTGCCGAAAGCAAGACGTATCTCCAGCGACGACAATGAAAGATGATGCATTAATGTCATTCGATCTTGCATGAGGAGGCTAAGCATGTCAATCAAGTAATTGTGTGTTTTATATGAATGGGCAACAATGTGTAAGCAGGCTTGTGCTGGGGATCAGACTTTGGTAGTGCATTGCATTGATAAAATGATTGCTGACAGTATGGATATTCAGGAGTGACAGCTTTGGTTTTTGTATATGAAAGAATTCCTGAGTACGATATTGCCAGCTAGGGACTGCGCGAAATTGACCAGCAATTCCCAATGGCAGTGGCTGCCAGGTGGGCAATAGATCGCGAACGCCTATTTACTTGCGTTATATGAGGTATGAACGCGAACAGCCTTCGCACAAGAATTTCAGTTTTTTCTGGAAAGACAGTTTGTTTCGTCTTATTCCGGCTAGCGAGGGGCAAAGTCTGGATGGTGACCCAGGGTGTACCAGTTGGACCTGGGTAGGCATGCGTGATCACGGGCCGGATGCTGGTCATGTTGCGCATGTTGACTTTTGAGTGGCTAAGCCATGTCAGGCCTTGCTTACCAGTAAGCGCTAGATTTGCTGCAAAATCATCCCGACGATTATCGTAGTCCGGCATTTTCAGGGAAACTGGCTGTCATCCCAGGCCCATTCACTCACGCAAAATTTGCAGGGCCTCCCTGGTCCACTGTATCTTGCTTTCTTCGAAGGTGATGCCTGCCTTCAGTATCAGGTAGCGCAATTTGTCTTCACGCGATAACAAGGATGAACTGAAGTCGCGTTTTTCTATATCACGATAGGTCTGTAGTTCTTGCTCATGCAATTGCAGGCGGCGCTCGAATTCTGCTACCAGGCCCAATGGACCTATGGCAGCATCGGCGCGCAATTTGACCATCATCTCGTCACGCTGTCGATTGGGTTCGCTACTTTCCCTGGCCCAGCGACGCAATTCTTCCGTGCCGTTGGGGAGTACCTTGAACTGCTTCTTACCTGCCCGACCTCCTTCCACTTCGCTTGACTCTACCCAGCCTTGCTCTTCCATACGCGCCAGCTCCCTGTAAATCTGCTGGTGAGTTGCATGCCAGAAATAGCCTATGGATTTGTCAAAACGTCGTGCCAGCTCATAACCGGAACTCGGTTTTTCAGCGATTGAGGTCAGCAGGGCGTGAGGCAGAGACATGTTTTAGAGTGATTAGTCGATGTGGTTTTCAGACATTTTATATGCAACTGGTTGCATAAATAAAGCAGTTTCGTTATATTCTTATGCACTCAGTTGCATAGTATGTATTTTAGGCATCTGCGGCTTGATTGAACCCTTTATATTTAGGAATACGCCATGTCTTTTTATCCTCACCTGACAAAGCCACTCGATCTGGGTTTCACTACCTTGCCAAATCGCCTCTTGATGGGGTCCATGCACGTGGGGCTGGAAGAAGTCGATCATGGCTTTGAGCGCATGGCGGCATTTTATGCAGAGCGCGCCCGTGGCGGTGTAGGCCTCATCGTGACCGGCGGCATCGCCCCGAATGAAAGAGCACGCCCCATGCATGGCGGTGCCATGCTCACCACAGAAGCAGAAGCAGAACACCATAAGATAGTCACCAAGGCCGTGCATGATGCCGGTGGCAAGATCGCCATGCAGATTTTGCATTTTGGCCGTTATTCTTACCAGCCTACCCTGGTTGCACCGAGTGCCATCAAGGCACCGATCAACCCTTTCAAACCGCATGCATTGACGACTGAAGAAGTGGAAGAAACAATTTCCGATTTCGTCCGCTGTGCTTCGCTGGCGCAATCAGCTGGTTATGATGGTGTCGAAGTCATGGGTTCGGAAGGTTATCTGCTCAATGAATTCATCGCCGCCTGCACCAATCAGCGCGATGATGAATGGGGTGGCGCTTATGAAAACCGCATACGCTTCCCTATAGAAATCGTGCGCCGCATACGCGAAAAGGTAGGCAGCAATTTCATCATCATTTACCGCCTCTCCATGCTGGATCTGGTTGACGGTGGTTCTACCCTGGAAGAAGTCACGCAACTGGCAAAAGCCATAGAAGCGGCTGGTGCGACAATTATCAATACCGGCATAGGCTGGCATGAGGCACGTATCCCTACCATTGCCACCAAGGTGCCACGCGCTGCGTTTGCCTGGGTTACCAAGAAACTCAAAGGTCAGGTGAATATCCCCCTGATTGCGACTAACCGTATCAATACTCCTGAGATTGCCGAGCAATTGCTGGCAGAAGACTATTGCGACATGGTCTCGATGGCACGCCCGCTACTGGCAGATCCACTATTCATGCGCAAGGCAGAACAGGGCAGGGCAGATGAAATCAATACCTGCATAGGTTGCAACCAGGCTTGCCTAGATCACACTTTTGGCGGCAAGGTCACCTCCTGCCTCGTCAATCCACGTGCCTGCCACGAAACTGAACTGCTTGATGCACCGCTGGCAAAAGCCAAACGCATTGCGGTAGTTGGCGCTGGCCCAGCCGGTCTGAGCTTTGCCACGACAGCAGCCAATCGCGGGCATGCTGTCACCCTGTTTGATGCTGGTTCTGAAATTGGCGGTCAGTTCAACATCGCCAAGCAAGTGCCAGGCAAGGAAGAGTTTTATGAAACCTTGCGCTATTTCGGTAAGCAAATCGAACTGACTGGCGTCACACTCAAACTCAATACCAAGGTCGATGCAACAGACCTGGCAGATTTTGATGAAGTGGTGCTGGCGACTGGCATCACTCCACGTGTTCCTCCTATTGATGGTATAGAGCATGCCAAAGTCCTCAGTTATCTGGATGTTTTGCGTGACAAGAAAGCTGTTGGAAAATCTGTCGCCATCATAGGCGCCGGTGGCATAGGATTTGACGTTGCCGAATACCTGAGCCATAGCGGCACCAGCCCCAGTCTGGACCCAGAAAAATTCTATGCAGAATGGGGTATCGATACTGACTATAAAAACGTCGGTGGCTTGCGCGCCGCTGAGGTGGAAAAACCAGCACGTCAAATTTTCCTGTTACAGCGCAAGACTTCCAAGGTAGGTGATGGCCTCGGTAAAACTACAGGCTGGATACACCGCACAGGTCTCAAAAACCGTGAAGTGCAAATGATAGCTGGCGTCAGCTATGACAAGATTGATGATGCAGGTTTGCATGTCACCATAGGTGGCGAGCAAAAACTGCTGCCTGTCGATAATGTCATCCTGTGCGCTGGCCAGGAACCAAGGCGTGACTTGCAAGCCATGCTGGAAGCCGCAGGCAAGCCTGTGCATCTGATCGGTGGTGCAGATGTGGCGGCTGAGCTGGATGCCAAACGTGCTATCAATCAGGGTACTCGTCTGGCAGCGACTATATAAAGCCAAGCTTTTGATTCACCATGTGCCAGCAATGAACACTCCAGGCGACACTATTCTGGATAATTCATTGCAGGCATGTTGCAATTGCAGACAAGGTAGAGCGCGATGGCAGATACGCAAGGCTTGACGTTCAACAAGCATACACTCAGCATCAATATTTTCAGCGTCAGTGATGTCAATATTGTGTATGCGGGCTCACCGCATAGACTCAGTGCTGGCAAGCTCATGCGTGCTAAAACTGCAGCAGATGAAAAGCGCTTCCCCGGCTCTGGTTCTGGCACCTATATCACATTTGCCGGGCCAGTCGACATCGCCTGGAAGTCGCAGGATGGCACTGAGCTGAGCTATGCCCTGGACCTGGATGAAGTATTCAAAGACCGCAAAGTCTTGCATACCGAAGACCAGGCGCGTTTCTACAAACCCGAGCCAGTGTATGGAAGCGCACCTACCATCATCGTAGAGCTGGATGACCGCACACTGAACGTCTATATGTTTGTCACCATACGTCTGGAAAAAGATGAAATGACACGCGAACACAAAGATCACTACACCCTGGCTTACACCAAAAAGTTTTGAACGGAATCAGCAAAACCGCCCCTGAAAGGATGATGATGAATAATGTACCAACAGCAGTCGCCACCTCCCTGCAAACCTGGCATGCCATGATTGCCAATAAAGACTTGAGTGCCTTGCCTTCCATCGTGCACGCCGATGCCGTATTTCGTTCACCCATGGCGCATCAGCCCTATGCCAGTGCCCAGGCGGTCGTGCTGATACTGAGTACGGTGGTCCAGGTGTTCGAGAATTTCACTTATCACCGCGAGTTGTCGTCGGATGATGGTCTCAACGTCGTGCTGGAATTCAGTGCCAATGTCGGCGACAAGCAACTCAAGGGCATAGACATGATACGCTTCGACGCCGATGGCAAGATAGTCGATTTTGAAGTCATGGTCAGACCCATGAGTGGCTTGCAGGCGCTGGGGCAGGAAATGGGGACAAGGCTGGCGCAGTACCTGCCAGCCTATAAAGCGACCAAATAATATTACTTACGCGCCTGATTTTTCAAAAAGCGCATGAAGCTGCCCAGCACGGGCAGCTTTTCATACAATTCCTCAGCCGCATCCCAGTAGTCTCTGTGAAAATTCACCCTGCCATCTTCAGCAAAGCGTATATGCGTGGTACCGCGTATGCACTGCGGCGCTGCATTGAAGTTTTTCATGGAAAATAAAAAATCCCAGACCAGAAAAGCCGTGTCGCCTTGCAAGACTGATGAAGTAATGCGAAAGCGCGGTTCATGGACTTGCACAAACATGTGCTGGAATACCTGATTAATTGCAGGCAGGCCACGCAGCTCATTGAACGGGTCTTTGAAATAAGCATCTTCGGTATAGATGCCGGACATGTCCTGACAGGCTCCAAGTGAAATGCTTTCAAAGAAGGCGATAAGCCTGTCCAGGCTGGTCTGGTGATCAATCGTTGCTGGCATTTGAATGTCGGACATTTATAAACCTGTGACTTTATGAACCAGATAAAAATAACTACGGTAAGGCAGCAGGCGCGCCAGCCTTAGCCAGTTCGTAAAACGATGGGGGAAGTGAATATGAAAATCCCCCCTTTGCATGCCCTTGACGATGGACTGTGCTGCTTCAGGTGCACTGATCAGAGCGGGCATCTTGAAACTATTCCCATGCGTCATCGGTGTTTCTACAAAACCGGGATTGATCATATACACCGCAATGTTTTTAGGACGCACATCCAGGTACAGGGATTCACATAAATTGATGAGCGCGGCCTTGGTCGGGCCATAAATCAGGGCCTTGGGTAAACCAGACAGACCGGCAACTGAGCCAACAATGCCTATGCCACCGCTACCTTGTTGCAGCAGTGCAGGCGAGATCACATCCAGGCATTGATAGACGCCACGCAAATTAATATCGATCAAGCGGTTGATCGCCACCATATCAATACTGTCTGCCCGCATTTCATTGTAGCTACCTGCCACAATCAGCACCAGATCTATGGCTCCCCATTTTTGTATGAGACTGGCATGGCAGGCGATGATGCTGGCATGATCGCAGATATCAACAACCATCGCCTCGGCCATGGGATAGCCGGCGGCGATTTTTTCCAGTTGCGCCAGTTTGCGGGCGGACAGTGCCACCCTGGCCCCCAGCTTCAACAATAACCTGGCAGTTTCTTCACCTATGCCACTGGATGCTCCTATGATCCAGATGCGTTTTCCCCGCCAGTCACGAATGGTGGGATTCATGATGTGGTGTTACTGCGTTTGGTGAAGGATAAAGTGACGCTGCCCAGCTCAACACCAAACTTGCGCATGATGGCGCGATTGAGCATGATCTTGTCGTCCATCAAGACCATGGTGTCGTCAAAGTCTACATTGTAGACACTGCCATCGACGGGCAGGGCCAGTACATAATTCCAGTGCAGGGTATTGCCAGATACCTGTCCTCTGGCTTCGCCTATGACATCAGCTGCAGTACCGGTAAATTGATCATCGCCTGTTTTTTTCAAGGTCCAGATACGTTTTTGCTTGCTGCCATCTGAATAGCTGAAATCTTCATTGAATGTGCCTGTATCACCTGACCACTGGCAATCCATGACCACGGTAAAGCGTTTGACAATCGCACCAGATCTGTCCTGGAACATGCCCCAGGCATCGAGCTTGCCATTGAAGTAGCTTTGCATATTCAGTCTGGGATTTTCATTCCGGTAGCGGCCAGGCTCATATTGGCTGGCACAGGAGGTCAGCATGAAGATCAGGCTGCAAAAAAATAATCGGTAGGTGTGCTTGTACATGTGCTTTCCTGGTGAGAGTGCTCTTTTGATGGTGAGCTCAGCCGCCGGCGGCTTTGCTACCCAGCAGCCTGGTGCGCAAACTTTGGGCTGTGGTTTTCTTGTCCAGCCATATTGCAAAGAAGGCATGGGCAAATTCTGCGTCACGGATCTCGCCCAGCAATTTTCCATTCAGGTAAAACCTGGCTGCTTCATTCGGTATATGGATGCCGGTGATGTGCATGCCTTGCTTCACATCGGGAAAGAGATGCTTCATCTGCGCCAGCCAGTGTTCACGTTTTTCTACTGTACCCAGTTTGAGTTTTTCAATTTCTTCTATGCTGGCATCGGCGATCTTGCTGCCATATAAGGTGCGCGCATAAGCCAGATCCAGCGCAAACTTTTGTGGCTTGTCACTACTGGGCTGATATCCCTCAGGCGCAGACCATAAGCTCGCATCATAAATATGCAGGCCAAACCAGCGAAAACTACCTGTACCCTGCAGGCTGGCTTGCGGGATTTCTTCGCTGATATGTGCGGGTACTGAGTTTGCGACTTTGTCGTCCGCATGGGCAGTCATCGCAGTCACTGCAATCAGCAGTGATGTGCATAGCGCACGCCTGGAGAATGAAATTGTCATATTTTCCTTAATGTGAATTGCGTGACATTGATGCTGCCAGCGCGGAAACCCGCCTCGCAATAAGCCAGGTAAAATTCCCAGGTACGCAAGAATTCATCATCAAAACCCTGGGTTTTGACCTGTGCCAGTTTTTCCATGAAAGCATGGCGCCAATGCAGCAGGGTGCGTGCATAGTCCAGGCCAAAGTTATAGGTATCCAATATTTCCATGCCGTAGCTAGCAGCCATGGCATGGAATTTTTCTATCGATGGCAGCATGCCGCCAGGGAAAATGTATTGCTGAATAAAGTCGGTCCCCTTGCGATAGCGCTCAAATAATTCATCTGCAATGACTATGCTTTGCACGCAGGCGCGGCCACCCTGCTTCAGATTGCGTTGCAGGCATTCAAAATAGCCCGGCCAGTAAGCTTCACCTACGGCCTCAAACATTTCTATGGAAGCGATAGCATCATAGCTGCCCGTTGCATCGCGATAATCTTCAATCTTCAAATCACTGCGTGCTTGCAAACCTGCATGGTGCAGACGTTCAAGGGCGTATTGCAATTGCTCGGTAGATAGCGTCAAGCCAGTCACGTGTGCTCCTGCATCCCGTATCGCCATCTCGGCAAAGCCGCCCCAGCCACAACCTATTTCCAGCACCTTGGCGTTTTCCGGCAATGCCAGTTGATACAATATGCGGCGGTATTTTTCTTGCTGGGCTTCTTCCAGTGACTGTTCTTGTTCACTGGAATAAATCGCGCTGGAATAAGTCATTGATGGGTCCAGCCACAGCTTGTAAAATTCATTGCCTATATCATAGTGGGCATGAATATTTTTTTTGCTGCCTGTGCGGGAATTGCGGTTCAGCAGGTGCCTGAGTCTGTAGATGAGATTACCCCACCAACTGCCATAAATCACACTTTCCAGTTGTCGGCGATTATGAGAAATCAGTTCTATCAAACCGGTCAGGCTGCTGGTGGTCCAGTGGCCCGCTATATAACTTTCGGCAAAACCTATATCACCAGACTTGAGGACGGCGCGACATAACTCCCAGTCCTTTAAATGAAGGCTGACATGTTGCCAGCCTTCATAGGCGCGGCCAAAGCTGGCTGTTTGTCCATCCGGAAATTGTATAGTCAGGCAACCATGTTCAAGTTTATTGAGCAGACTCAATACAAATCTGGCTTGCGCTGGGAAATGCGTGCTATTCAGTTGGGTACTTGCTGCGACATTCTTATCAGTGCTTGCAGTGCCAGAGGCAAAGGTGGGATGTAGGCTGCTCATCGGCTTAACTCTTCAGTAGGAGGAATAGGTTTGGAAATAAAAGGTACGCGCTTGATCCACAGGCGCAGGGCTTGTATATGGATGCGTAGTACCACACCCACAGTCATGAAGGGGTAGCGCAGCATCACGCTGGCTATGCGCATATTGCTCATCGTTTGTTCACGGCCAGAAACACTGGTCAGCAGTAGTGGGCCTTCTGCATCTGCATAGTCAATGCGGGCCAGGTATTTTTTTTGCGTGTGCTCTGTGGTTTGTCCGGGCATCTCTTGCTGTGCTTGTATGAAGCGGAAGCGATAGCTACCTTCAACCTTGCAGAAGGGCGAGACGTGGAAGATTTTCCTGGCTTGCAATTCTTCGCCATTGGCCAGCTTGCCGCTTTTTTCCAGCAGGTATAAGTGCTTCTCGCCAAAGGTATTACGTACTTCGCAAATAATGGCGCGCAAGCTGCCGTCCTGGCGATGGCAAAACCAGAAAGACACAGGATTAAAGACATAGCCAAACACGCGCGGAAAGCACTGCAACCAGACCTCGCCATCAGCATCTGCAATGCCCTGGCTTTTCAACACGCCATCTATCCAGTGAGCCAGCGGCTGCTTGCTATCGCCATGGTCTCTCTCATGGAAAGACAGCGCATTAAAGCGATTTACTGAAAACAAGGCTGGCATGCTTACGCGATGGATGTCGCGTACAGGCACACGTATAAAAAACACGCCATAGCGAAAGGCATTTTTAACAGGACGCAGGCGCTTATGCATGACTTCGCCAGTGCATAAGACGACAGCAGTTTTCAGGAGGGGGGTATTCATCGCTTCAGGCTGCACGTATCAGGTGTTCGTGGGCTGCTTCTGCGCGGGCCAGTATGGTTTCCGCGACGCGCAGGCCAGATTTCAAGCCATCTTCATGAAAACCATAGCCTGTCCAGGCACCGGCAAACCAGATATTTCTCCTGCCCTGAATATTTCCCAACTGACTTTGCGCCCTGATTGCCGTTGCATCAAATACTGGATGGGAATAATCAAAGCTATTGATGATACTGGCCGCGGCTGGCTCCTCGACAGGATTCAACGTGACGATGACCGGTGTCTGGAAAGGCAGAGGCTGTAATTGATTAATCAGGTAGTGCACACAGACACGCGGCTCGCTGCCGCTTTCGCTTTGGTAATTCCAGGCCGACCAGGCTTTTTTATTTTGTGGCAAGACACTGGCATCCGTATGTAGCACTGCGCGATTTGCCTGGTATTTAACCGATGACAAGATCTGGCGCTCTGCCAAGTCAGCATCTGCCAGCAGTTTCAGGCTTTGATCGCTATGACTGGCGATAACTACATGGTCAAATATTTGTGTGCCATGCTTAGTTTGTACAGCTATGGCACCTGGCGCTTTTTCGCGCACGCTCAAGACTGGGGTCTGCAGATGCTGATGGGCAATCAGTGGCAGGATTTTTTCTACATATTGCCTGGCGCCACCTTTAACGGTTTGCCATTGCGGTCTGTCATTGACTTGTAGCAAGCCATGGTTATGGCAAAAATTCACGAAGGAAGATAAGGGAAAAGCCAGCATGGTCTCAGTTGGACAAGACCAGATGCAGGCTGCCATGGGTAGCAAATACCACTGACGGAATTCCTTGCTATAAGCATGTTGGGCCAGGAAGTCGCCCAAGGGCTGCTGGAAATCTTTATGCTCTCGTGTGGTTGCCAGCGCCGTGGTCTGTTTATTGAAGCGCAAGATATCGCGCAACATGCGCAGGAAAGCCGGGTTCAGGATATTGCGGCGCTGGGCGAAAACCGTGTCCAGATTGGCACCTGCCCATTCCAGCATGCGTCCACTGGCTTTATCTCTCGGTATTTTGACGGAGAAAGACATATCGGTCGCAACGGTGGCGATATCCAGCTCTTGAAGCAGCCTGACCAGATGAGGATAAGTCTTGTGGTTAAACACCAGGAAACCTGTGTCAACGCCATAGGTCTGGCCCTCCAGACTGACATCTACCGTATGTGTATGCCCACCAAAATAGTTATTGGCTTCAAACAGGCTGATTTCATAGCCTGCTTTAGAAAGCTCATAGGCGCAAGACAAGCCGGAGATGCCGGAACCGATGACAGCGATTTTCATAGTCTGATTTTTCTCAGGAAATGGTGAAAAATGCATTTTTAAGGCACAACCTTGATCCAGTCTGAAAATTGCCAGGGAGAAGGTCTTCATATCTCTACTTACGCAGGCTGCAGGCTTTTGGATTCAGAAGTCTTGGATACAGGCATGATCGATAATTACTCTGATAAAAAAAGCTGCTTTGAGTTAAAATATGACCATTAATTTCATTTTGTGACTGGTTGGTCACAAAATATACTACAAAGTTTTTACTTCTGCAGAAAAATAATGGAAATCCGGATTCCTTTTAAAAAACAACAGTTTGATGCGCGTGAAGTTGCCATCATTGATGCCGTCAACCGTCTTTTATCAGAAAAAGGTTATGACTTAATGACAATGGATGATGTCGCCGAAGCGGTGGGCATCGCCAAGGGCAGCTTGTACAAGCATTTCTCTTCCAAGGAAAAACTGGCAGGCGCAGCCATGACGCGGCTCTTGAAGGCGACCCAGGCTGAACTCGATACCCAGGCAGCGGACATGCCAGCCATAGATAGGATCAGGCATATCCTGGCCTGGTCTTTGCGCTTGCGCCTGCAGGGCGGCGTGCCGCATCTGCCATCGACCAGCCTGGCCTTGCAGCGCAGTTTGATGTTGAATCTCGATTATGTGATGGTGGCCTTGCGCGTCAACAAGCGTTTCTATGCGCTGGTGGCGCAAGCCAGAGAGCAGGGCGCTTTGACACCGCTGGTGCCGGATGATGTGCTGGTCTACACCCTGTATTCACGCGCCTGCGATCCGACCATGGAATTTTTATTGCGTGATAAACGTTTGACGCATGAGCAGATAGTCGACGCCATGGTGCATGCGACCATAGGTGGGTTTTTGTCAAATGAGGCGAGGAAAGTTGAAGCAAGTACCAAATGAGTCTGTGCTTGCCTTGTAGGAGCGGCTTCAGCCGCGAATGCCAAAACAACTGGACTGATTGACACGGCCAGCTGTTCGCGGCTAAAGCCGTTCCTGCAAAATCAATGCCCTTGGTTTCTTGAGAGACTTAGGCTGTATCTTTATTTCCACCAGCCAGGTGAAGGGCTTGCTGCAAGATGCTGATATCACCGATGTGATTTGCCAGCAGCAAGATCAGCCTGGCATTCAGTGCAGCGCTGACGTCATCGCTGAGGTCGCGGTGACTGTCTATCAATAGCTGATAAAAATCATCGCCCGCACTGTAATCACGTTGTGTTGATTTGTCTGGGTAATGGAAATTGGCTTGCAGGTTCAAAGGCATCATGCCGCTCCTGATGAATTGCCGCAGGCAGTTTGTACTGCGTGGCGTACCCGATTAAGTTCAAATTGTTGCCAGCGTGCAGTCAGGTGTTGATCAGGCCTGAGCAAGTGATAGCTGCCATTGCCTGCACAATAACGTTGGTGTAGCAGGCCCTTGATGTCAGTCAGGACCAGATAGCCATCAAGTAAGTCTTCCTGTTTGTTGATGATGAGCGTGATTACCTGAATTGCATCCTGTTCCAAAGCTTTCATCGCCGCCAGATGAGCATCAGGAATGTCTGCTACAGCATCGCAGAAATACAGGCCATAAAAAACTGGCTGCAAATAATCAATCAGGAATCCCGCTTTACCATGACAACAAACAGGTCCATCTTCAAACGGCGCGCCAATTTGCAAAGCCGTATCAAAGCTGCCATCGTCCAGTGTATTCAAAGTGGAATCAGACAAAATACTCGGTACTGACAAACGACCAGAATTGACTAGCTTGCGCGCAAACACATGTTCCTGTGCCAGGCTCAATACGGCGTTGCGAAAGCATTTGCTGATGGCACTCTTGGGTGTGATGAAATCAGTAGAGCGCGTGGAATTCAACAAGTTTTCATCTGCTGCAAATACGCGTTCATTGGAATACGTATCGAGCAAGCTGTCTGGTGCTTTTCCATCAACGACCAGCTTGAGTTTCCACACAAGGTTATCCGAATCCTGTATTCCGGAATTCGCACCGCGTGCACCAAAGGGTGACACCTGATGCGCGGCATCGCCAGCAAACAGTACACGGGCATGGCGGAATTTTTCCATGCGACGACACTGGAAGGTATACACGCTGACCCATTCGAGTTCAAATTCCCTGTCATCGCCCAGCATGGCCTTGATGCGCGGGATGACGTTTTCGGGTTTGCGTTCTTCCACCGGGTCGGCATCCCAGCCCAGTTGAAAATCGATGCGCCAGACATTGTCGGCTTCGCGGTGCAGCAGCACCGATTGATTGGGATGAAAAGGCGGGTCAAACCAGAACCAGCGCTCTGCCGGAAAGTCCGCTTTCATGACGACATCGGCAATCAGGAATCTATCCATGAACACCTTGCCTTCGACTTCCAGACCCAGCATCTGGCGCAGAGGGCTGCGCGCACCATCGCAGGCGATCAGCCATTCTGCTTGCAGGCTGTAATCACCTTCTGGTGTGGCTATCTGCAAGGTGGAAAATGCTTCGCCCTGTTCAATGGCAGTGACACGGCTTTTCCAGCGCAATTCTACGCCCAGCTCCATAGCTCGCTGGACCAGAAAATCTTCCAGATAATATTGCTGCAAATTCACCATGCCAGGGTGCTTGTGGTCAGGCGCAGGCAAGAGATTGAAATTGAATACTTCATGCTTGCGAAAAAAAGTGCGCCCTACATTCCACTCCACACCCTTGTCACGCACTGCCGCTGCCACACCCAGCCTGTCAAGTATCTCCAGCGTACGCTTGGCATAGCATAGCCCGCGGGAACCTACTGACACCGTATCGTCATCATCCAGCACCAGCACATCCAGGCCCTGCAATTGGCAATCTATCGCCGCCGCCAGACCCACAGGACCAGCACCGACGATGACAACTTTGCGGCGCGTGACTTCCCTTATCCGCAACTCCGCTGGAGTTACAAAAGGGAATTTTTGATATTGATAGGTGCTAAGCAAAATGCGGCTCCAGTGACGACATTAAAGCTAAGGAAACTTCGATCACCTATACACCGTAGGAGCGGCTTTAGCCGCGAATGACCGGTATGGCAAAATTTTCGCGGCTAAAGCCGCTCCTACAAAATTCAGGAAGCGCTGATTCGAAAGTTTCTCTGTACAGACAGATCTTAAGCTTATCCCTCCAAACTCTTCCACATCTCCACATCCCGCTCCGCCGTCCACACTCGCGGATCAACATGTCCCGATGCTTCATCAAAAGCCCGCGTCACATCAAATGGCAGGCAATGATCAAAAATCACCCAGTGGCCATACTTGGGTTTCAAAGCGGCATAAGTATTTTTGTAGATGGTATTGAGGTCATGTTGCTGCTGTTGCCCGGCCTTCACGCTAGTGAATAAATCGCTGATAAAGGAGCGGGTTTCGCTGAGCCCCGCTGCCACCAGTTCTGGGGTAGTCAGGGCAGCACCGCGGCCAGGCACTAGTTTCTCGGCTTTCATCGCTTCCAGATTGGAGAGGGTTTGCGGCCAGTCTGAATAATAGGCATCTCCCGCATAGGGTGTCGCACCAAACTCCACCAGGTCACCAGAGAACAAGACTTTTTCTTGCGGCAGCCAGACGATGGTGTCGCCCTTGGTATGGCCACGGCCTACCTGCATGAGCTTCACTTCTAGCTTGCCCAGCCAGATCGACATTTCACCTTTGAAGGTAATCGTAGGCCAGGTCAGGCCGGGTACGCTTTCAACATTGCGGAACAGGCGCGGGAAGCGACCTATTTCGCTCTTCATGTCAGCATCACCACGTTCGACGATGAGGTCATAAGTATCGCGACTGGCGATGATATGCTCCAGTCCCTCGGCGACATAGCCGCTGGCACCAAGTACGCGCACCGCATGGTAATGCGACATCACGACATATTTGATGGGCTTGTCAGTGACTTCACGGATGCGGCGCACCACATCCTGCGCCATGATGGGCGTGGCCTGGGTATCAATGACCATGACGGCATCATCACCGATGATGATGCCGGTATTTGGGTCACCTTCAGCCGTATAGGCATAAGCATGTTCGGATAATTGCTGGAAGCTGACTTTCTTTTCTTCCAGGTCAGCGTGGGAGGCAAATTGCTTGGTGCTCATGACTACATCCTTTGATCGTTGCGGGCATGCTTAAAAATGAAGCATGCGACAGAAAACAAGAATAAGCATTAATTCGTTATTTGTAAATGCATTTGTTAATAGTAAAATGAATTCAGCTTAAACGAGAGACCGGTATGACAGAGAAAAACAAGCAAAGACGCGGCATAGGCGCGATAGAAGTCGGTGGCCTGATCCTGAATGCTCTGGTCGCTTCTGGCCGCGCCATGTCCCTGGGTGACTTGGCGCGTGAGAGTGGCATGCCTGCTTCCAAGGCGCATGCCTATCTGGTCAGCTTTGGCAAGCTGGGGCTGGTGGAGCAGGATGCGGCAACTGGAGCCTATCAGCTTGGCCCCTTTGCCTTGCAAATGGGGCTGGTTAGCCTGCAGCAAATGTCACCGGTAAAGCTGGCAATACCTGAGATTACCCGTCTGGCCACCATGACAGATCAAACCCTGGCACTGGCAGTGTGGGGTAGCCATGGTCCTACCGTGGTGTATATTGCAGAATCGAGTCGCCCTATCCATGTGAATATGCATGCGGGCTCGGTCATGTCCATGCTGGGTACTGCCACAGGGCTGGTGTTTTCTGCTTTTTTGCCGCAAGCCCTGGTTGAGAAGGTGATTGCCAGGGAGCTCAAAGATGAATTGGTGATAGGGCAAGCCGGGGTGCAAATGACAACTCAGGATATCGCCAGCGTACTGACAGAGGTGAGGACGCAAGGCTTGGCCAGGGCGCAGGGTTTGCCCATACCCGGGATCAACGCCCTCAGTGCGCCGGTATTCAATCATGCCCAGGCTCTGAGTCTGGTGATTACCGCCACTGGCCCCAAGGGTAGTTTTGATACCACATGGGATGGTGAGCTGGCAATGGCTTTGCGTGCCAGCGCCAGTTACTTGTCGCATCAACTGGGCTATATGCCCAAATAGCCAGTCAGGTTTATTGCTCTGCCAGCGCCTTTTCTACATCAGCCACCAGTTTTTTGTCATCCGGTGTCGTCACGCTGGAATAGGCGGCAAGCACATTGCCTTTGCGGTCTATCAGGTATTTGTAAAAATTCCACTTCGGCGTTGTGCCTGTTGCCTTGATCATCTGGGCATACATGGGATTGACATCTTTGCCCATGACGGCAGACTTGGTGAACATGGGGAATTTCACGCCATAAGTGTTGAAGCAAAAATCGGCAATTTGCTTGTCATTGCCAGGTTCCTGCTTGCCAAAATCATTCGATGGAAAACCCAGCACTACCAAGCCTTTCTCCGCATATTTGGCATACATGGCTTCCAGACCTACATATTGCTTGGTAAAACCACAATAACTGGCTGTATTCACGACCAGCGCTACCTTGCCTTTATATTGGCAAAGATCCTGTGGTGCTTCGTCTTGCAGGCGCTTGAATTTGTGGTCCAGCACAGCCGGGCAAGCATCTGCGGTATCTGCCCATGCCCCCATAGAGCCACTGATCAAACCCAGAAAAACAGCAACTTGAATTGGTGTGCGTCGCAACATGGTTAACTCCTGAAGAAGAGAATGTCATCTTAGCGCAGTATTAGGCAAATATGTAGATTGAAGACCAAGTGTTTAAGTTGAGGTGCTAACAGCCAGCATCTCTCTTAAACAGACAGCACAACGAAAATCGTACGATATTGACATCGAACATTTCTGCGCCTCTGTGGTGAGATTTTGACTTTAAGTCATTCAATTTCGTATATGACTAAATCGCATATAAAACATCGAAACACTTCGTTTTAATTTATATAGAGCCGTTTTATCCTGTACTCCTCATAAAAATTATTATTACCCGGACCTAGAGATGACGATTAAAAAGATAAGCCTTACAGCTAGCCTGGCAGTCAGCTTTGCCACTGTATTTACCACTGCTGCATTGGCGGCAGATATCAATCTGCTCAATGTGTCCTATGACCCTACCCGTGAGTTATACCAGGATGTGAACCAGGCGTTTGCCAAACAATGGAAAGCCAAGACCGGTGACAATGTCACCATCAAGCAATCCCACGGTGGTTCTGGCAAGCAGGCGCGTGCCGTGATTGATGGCCTCGATGCTGATGTAGTCACCCTGGCGCTGGCCTATGACACTGATGCCCTGGCCGAAAAAGGCTTGCTCGACAAAGCCTGGCAAAAACGCTTGCCTCACAATGCTTCGCCTTATTCTTCTACCATCGTCTTCCTGGTGCGCAAGGGTAACCCCAAGGGTATCAAGGACTGGGCTGACATCGTCAAGCCTGGTGTGGCAGTCATTACACCGAATCCAAAGACTTCGGGTGGCGCACGCTGGAACCACTTGGCAGCCTGGGGCTATGCCCTGAAATTGCCAGGCGGTAGCGAAGCCACAGCAAAAGAGTTTTTGTCCAAGCTGTATAAAAACGTACCGGTACTCGACTCTGGCGCGCGCGGTGCCACCACGACCTTTGTTGAACGCGGCATAGGCGATGTTTTGCTGGCCTGGGAAAATGAAGCCCTGCTGGCCATCAAGGAACTGGGCCCGGACAAGGTGGAAATTGTCGCCCCATCCACTAGCATTTTGGCTGAACCTTCAATTGCTGTGGTTGATAAAGTGGTTGACCGTCGTGGTACCCGCAAAGTGGCGGAAGCCTATCTGAACTATCTGTACACCGACGAAGGCCAGGACACCATCGCCAAGCACTACTATCGTCCGACCACAGAAAAAGCTTCAAAAAAATATGCAGCGCAATTCCCTAAAGTGAAACTGTTCACCATCGATGACACTTTCGGTGGCTGGACCAAGGCGCAAAAAGAGCATTTTGCAGACGGCGGGATTTTCGACCAAATTTATCAACCAGGTAAAAAGTAATTTTCAGTATTCAGGAAAACCGGAGGCAAGAATATGCGCATCTTACTGCTGTCGGGAAGCCCGTCTTCCCCTTCACGCTCAGCCCGCCTGCTGCACCACGTGGGTAATCAGCTCAATGCCCTGGGGCAGCGTACCAGCAGCCTGCATGTCAGAGACTTGCCTGCCCAGGCTTTGATGCATGCCGATTTTTCTGATCCTGAACTGGCGGCTGCCAAAAGCCTGCTGGCGAAAGCCGAAGCCATCGTGATTGCAACGCCCATCTACAAAGCAGCTTACAGTGGTTTGCTGAAAAGCTTTCTGGATATCCTGCCGCAAGATGGTCTTGCTGGCAAGCTGGTGTTGCCGCTGGCAACCGGTGGCAGTCAGTCACACATGCTGGCACTTGATTATGGCTTGCGCCCGGTGCTGGCATCCTTGTCGGCTCGTCATATCCTGCCCAGTATTTATGCTACGGATGCGCAAGTCACCTGGTCTGATTTGCAAGGTTTGCAACTCGATGCGACGATACAAGAACGGGTTGAAGATGGCGTACAACTCTTGCTCGATAGCTTAAGTATTTTACGTAATCCCTTGCATGCCATACCCGAGCTAGTGCTGCCTTGCTGACACACTAAACAGATATATAAACCTTACTTGCATTTTTCTTGTGCTGGCAGACCAAGCCTGGCAGGGGGAAGTCTTGTCCAAAATATGAAAGCAAAAGATGAGCCGCAAATTTCAGATCTCCAGCAAGGAAAAACGTCTTACTCTGAGCCGCTTGTCGGCATTGACAGCCGCCGCACTGAGCGTGGTCTTGCCGAAAGCCTTTGCGCAGAACAAGAGCAGTTTGCGCATAGGCTATCAGAAATATGGAACCCTGACCGTGCTCAAGGGGACAGGGGCGCTGGATAAGCGTTTGGCAGGCTTGGGTGTGGATGTTAAATGGACAGAGTTTCCTGCTGGCCCGCAATTGCTGGAAGGCTTGAATGTAGGCAGTATCGATTTTGGTACAACGGGTGAAGCGCCTCCTATCTTTGCCCAGGCTGCCGGTGCAGATTTGCTGTATGTAGGCAATGAGCCACCAGCCCCCGGCGGTGAAGCCGTCATCGTACCCAAGAATTCTCCCTTGAAATCAGCAGCAGACCTCAAGGGCAAAAAAATCGTTTTGAACAAGGGTTCCAACGTCCATTATCTCTTAGTCAAAGTGCTGGAAAAAGCAGGCCTGAATTACAAGGATGTCGAAGTTATTTTCTTGCCGCCTGCTGATGCCCGTGCGGCATTTGAGCGTGGCAGCGTGGATGCCTGGGCGATCTGGGACCCTTTCCTGGCGGCGGCTGAAAAGCAATTGGGTGCCAGGATACTGGTGGATGGTAAAGGTGCCGTCAGCAATCATCAGTTCTATCTGGCAGCACGGCCCTATGCGCAAAAAAGCCCGGAAGTCTTGCGCATCGTTCTGGAAGAACTAGCCAAGCTTGATGAATGGGGTGCAAAAAATCACAAGGAAGTCGCCAGCATACTGGCAACGCAAACCGGGCTGGAAACCAGCATCGTGGAATTGTCGACTTCCCGTTTTGGCTTTGGCGTCAAGCCACTGACAGAACAAGTCATCAAGGAACAGCAAAGCATCGCCGACACCTTTGCTGATTTGAAACTGATACCCAAGCGTATCAATATCCGTGATGCCGTATTTGCGGCCAAGACCTGAGGCGCATGATGAGATTGTTTTCCATACGCCGCCTGTTACTGGCATTTTCTTTGAGCATATTGTCTGTAGCCAGCCTTGCTGCAAGCGCTGACTTGTCCAAAGACTTGCCTAAGGAATTACGCATAGGTTTCCAAAAAAGTTCAGTCAACCTGACTTTGCTGAAACACAGGCAGGCGCTGGAACAGCAATTGAAAGGCGTCAAAGTTACCTGGTTTGAATTTACTGCAGGCCCGCAAATGCTGGAAGCCTTGTCAGTAGGCAGCATAGACTTCGCCACTACCGGTGAACCGCCACCGATATTTGCCCAGGCTGCCGGTAGCAACCTGGTGTATGTCGGTGCCGAACCGGCCAAGCCTGGTGTCAGCGCGATCCTGGTCAAGCAGGACTCGCCTATACGCACGCTGGCAGATTTGAAGGGCAAGAAGATCGCCATACAAAAAGGCTCTAGCGCCCATTACCATGTCTTGCGCGCAGTACAACAAGCTGGCCTGCAATGGTCGGACATCACGCCCGTGTATCTGGCACCGGCCGATGCTCGCGCTGCATTCGAGCGCGGCAGTGTCGATGTCTGGGCCATCTGGGACCCATACTGGGCGGCGATTGAACAAAGCGCAGCACCAAGAATACTGGTAACAGGCAAAGGCTTGGTCAACAATCTTTCGCACTATTTGTCAGCACGCAGCTTTGCTGACAAATACCCCAAAGTCATACAAGTGCTGTTTGAAGAATTGACGCGCAGCGATACCTTCGTACAAAAGAACCGTGATGAAGCGGTAGCCATCATTGCTGCCAGTACAGGCCTGGATAAGCCAACTATCGCCAGTTTCCTGGAACGCAGGCCGCGTTCACCCGTGGTTTATCTGACCCAGAACATTGTCGATGAACAGCAAAGAGTCGCTGATAATTTTTATCAGCAGAAACTGATACCCAAGGCGGTTAAAGTACGTGACGCAGTATGGCTACCACCAGGCACGAAATTGTAAGTGTGACACTGCAAAAAACACAGGAGCAAAAAATGAGTTTGAATATATTCTGGTTCATCCCTACCCATGGTGACAGCCGCTACCTCGGGACTACACAAGGTGCACGCCAGGTCAATTACGATTACCTGAAGCAGATTGCAGTTGCTGCCGATACCCAGGGCTATGACGGTGTGCTCTTGCCTACAGGTCGCTCATGCGAAGATGCCTGGGTGGTTGCCTCCAGTCTCATCGGTGCCACCAGCAAGTTAAAATTCCTGGTGGCGATACGACCTGGCTTGAGCAGCCCAGGTCTGGCAGTGCGCATGGCCGCGACATTTGACCGTCTGTCCAAGGGACGTTTGCTGATCAATATCGTTACCGGTGGTGACCAGGGTGAACTGGAAGCCGACGGTGTATTTGCCGATCATGAAAAACGCTATGAAATCACCGATGAATTCTTACGTGTCTGGCGCGCTTCGCTGGCAGGCGAAGGTGGCGACGCCGGTTATGATTTTGAAGGCAAGCATATCAGCGTCAAGGGTGCCAAGACCCTGTATCCAGCTATACAAAAACCCTATCCGCCCTTGTATTTTGGTGGATCTTCTGAACCCGCACATGAGCTGGCGGCAGAGCAGGTGGATGTCTACCTGACCTGGGGTGAGCCACCAGCAGCCGTGGCCGCCAAGATCGCTGACATGCGCGAACGTGCAGCCAAACATGGCCGGACTTTGCGCTTTGGCATACGCCTGCATGTCATCGTGCGCGAAACCAATGAGGAAGCCTGGAAAGCGGCAGAAGACCTGATCCGCTATGTCGATGATGAAGTCATCGCCCGCGCGCAAAAAGCCTTTGCGAAAATGGATTCAGTCGGCCAGCAACGCATGATCGCCCTGCATGGTGGCAAACGCGACAAGCTGGAAGTGTCTCCCAATTTGTGGGCTGGTGTCGGCCTGGTGCGTGGTGGTGCTGGTACGGCCCTGGTGGGTGACCCTGAAACTGTGGCGGCACGCATCAAGGAATACCAGGCACTGGGCATAGATACCTTTATCTTTTCTGGTTATCCGCATCTGGAAGAGTCTTACCGTTTTTCTGAATTGGTCTTCCCCCTGATAGGCAAGGAAGTGCCCGGTGTTGCCAGCAGCCTGACCGGCCCGTTTGGTGAAGTCATGGCCAATGGCATCGTCCCCAAGGTATCGCAAAGCTAGGGAGGCAGTATGGGACCCATGATTACAGAAGTCAGCGAATTCGCCGCCACTTATGCGCAGGGCGGTTCTGCCTATGAGGCACAGTTTGCCGCTGGCAAACCAGATGTCTTTCGCCAGGCCAGTGTGCGCCTGCTGAAGCGTGGTCTGCCCTGGCTGGTGCCGGTCACCTTGATAATGATCTGGCAAGTGGCAGCACAGTCAGGCTGGTTATCCAGCCGCATTTTGCCCGAACCACTGGCGGTATTGAAAGCGTTCTGGACACTGACGGTCTCAGGTGAAATCTGGGTGCATGCGAAGACCAGTTTATGGCGCGCGATTTCGGGTTTTGCTGTGGGTTGTGGGCTGGGTCTTTTGCTGGGTTTGCTGACTGGCAGTTTCCGTTTTGCTGAAACCTTGCTGGATACTACCCTGCAAATGATCAGGAATATTCCTGCCCTGGCCCTGATACCGCTGGTGATCTTATGGTTTGGCATTGATGAGGCAGCAAAATTATTTCTGGTATCGGTAGGCGTGTTCTTCCCGGTTTATCTGAATACTTTTCATGGCATACGCACCGTCGATAAAGGCTTGATAGAAATGGCGCAAAGCTATGGCCTGTCTGGCTGGGCCTTGTATCGCGATGTGATCTTGCCGGGTGCCCTGCCTTCGATACTGGTAGGTGTGCGTTTTTCCCTGGGTCTGGTGTGGGTCTTGCTGATCGTAGCTGAGACCATTTCTGCCCAGGCTGGCATAGGTTATATGACCATGAATGCGCGTGAATTTCTGCAAACGGATGTGGTGCTGGTAGGCATACTCTTATATGCCTTGCTGGGCAAGCTGGCGGATGTCTTGTCCAAGCTGGTGGAACAGTATTTCCTGCGCTGGCATCCTGCTTACCAGGGGAGGGCTGCATGATGCGTCAATTTCCAGAATTTCCCATCAGTGCTGTGCAAGACATCATTGCCTTGCGTGAAGAGCTAGATGGCGACTGGGCGCAGACGTCCATAGATGGCTGGGGTATAGCTGAGAAACAGGAGAGTCGTGGCACGGCTCTGAATTTGCGTGGCATACAAAAATCCTATCAGGGCCGCCAGGTACTCAAGTCCTTGAATCTGCAAGTGGCGGCAGGTGAGTTTGTGGCTGTCATTGGTCGCAGTGGTTGCGGTAAAAGTACTTTGCTCAGATTGATTGCCGGTCTCGAGCAGGCAGACAGGGGCAAGCTGGAATTTGGTACAGGAAATTCCAGGCAAAAACCGGATACACGGGTGATGTTTCAAGACTCACGTTTACTGCCCTGGAAAACCGTCATCGCCAATGTGGCCCTGGGTTTGACGGGGGGGCAAGCCCCGGCCCGTCAGGCCCTGGAAAAAGTCGCGCTGGCAGAGCGCGCTGACGAGTGGCCATCGGTATTGTCTGGTGGCCAGCGCCAGCGTGTTGCGCTGGCAAGGGCACTGGTGCACGAGCCAGCCTTGTTATTACTCGATGAACCTTTGGGCGCACTCGATGCACTGACCCGCATAGAAATGCAAAACCTGATCGAAAACCTGTGGCAGCAGCGTGGTTTCACTGCCGTACTGGTGACCCACGATGTGCAGGAAGCCATTGCCCTGGCGGATAGAGTGATCCTGATAGAGGATGGCCAGATCACACTGGACACACGTATAGCCTTGCCGCGACCACGGGCGCGTGGCAATCCAAGATTTGCCGAGCTGGAAGAGCGTATCTTGCAGCGTGTTTTACAAAAACCTTCAGCAGCACCAGACACCGAACAGTCGCTGCTGAGGACTGTCAGCCAGGTTGCATGGGCAATCTGATTGTTTAACTAATTTAAGGAATTATCATGAGCATACAAGCTATCAACGTCCGAAATCAATTTCGCGGCAAAATCAAGGCCATCATCGAAGGATCTGTGGTGTCTGAAGTCGATGTCGAGACACCCGCAGGCATAGTGACTTCTGTCATCACTACACGTTCCATCAAGGACTTGAACCTGGTCATAGGTTCAGAAGTTGTGGCGCTGGTGAAAGCGACAGAAGTTTCTATCGCCAAGTTATAGATAGAATTTTTAAACTGAGGCAGACATGCATTCTCTTGCATTGCAAAACTACCTGAGTCGTCTGCAAAGTACGCTGGCTACCACCAATTTATGGCTGGATGAACAAGGGCGGGCACGCGGACGTTATTTTAATTCCACTCTGACCAGCGCCTTCCAGGCCATACGCGCTGGTGATGATGGGCGTATTGTTGCCTATGAGGCGTATGCCCGCAGTTATGCCAGTGATGACCAGGGCTTGAATATCTGGAAGTTGCTGGAAAATGCCGCCAATGATGATGAATCAGTGGAACTGGACCGCTTGTGCCGGCTCTTGCATACCCTGAATTTTTACCGGCAGCCAGAAAGTGCCAAGCTGGATTTATACCTCAGTGTGCACAGTCGCCTGCTGGCGGCGGTGGAAGGCAATCATGGCATGGCATTTCGCCGCATCCTCGATGTGCTGGAATTGCCTCACCAGGACATCGTCTTGCAATTACCCTTGATCACGCCTAGCCAGCGCTGGGTCCTGACCCATGTGGCAGAGAATTACAGGCGCAATGGTTTTCGCATAGGCTTGCATGCCAGCAGCCTGGAGCAGGCGACAGACTTGCTGGAGCGCATACGTCCGGCTTCCATCAAGGTCGACATCAGTCTGGCTAATGATGAGCAAGCCCAGGTGCGCTTGCTGGAACAGGCCGATCGTGGTCAATGCCATATCATCTTCAGGCGTATAGAAAACCAGAAACGCCTGCAAGCGCTACGTGCAGGGAACCAGACGGCCAGCCCGTATCTGTTGCAGGGTTTTTTGTTTGATTTACCCAAGGCCGCCTTGTTGAGCCGCGATGAAGCTTACCTGGTATTCGACTATCAGGAAGAATTTAAGCTGGCCTGAGTTTTTGGCTGGCCTGGCCAGACTGAAAAAAAACGATTTATGTATTTGGCCCCTTATGCTGATTCTGCATAAGGGGCTAGATGCTGTTTACTTACAAAGTTTGATAAAAATGAGCAAATTAATCACAAATGCATTGTTGCTTCAATAATTTTTACCTATATTTTCCTCCAGGATAGCGATCTATATATGAAAAATGCATTTAGGAATGATAAAAAATTCGTTTTCTATATAACAAAATGCTGAGAAGATTGCTCATCGATAGTCAAATCCGTAATAAAGGCTGAGCATGGCGCAGTTTCTAGGATCAAATAAAAGGGCGAGACGGGTGATACCCGGTTTTCATCTTTCCCTGGGTTTTACCCTGTTTTATCTGGGCTTGATCGTCCTGATACCTCTTTCTGCTGTCTTCCTGAAAACTTTCACCATGAGCTGGGAAGCATTTTGGAACACGGTCACTTCTGATCGTGTCATGGCATCTTACCGCCTGACTTTTGGTGCTTCTTTGCTGGGGGCGCTGATCAATGTTTTCTTTGGTGGCATCGTTGCCTGGGTGCTGGTGCGCTACAAGTTTCCTGGCAAGCGCCTCATCGATGCGCTGGTGGATTTACCCTTTGCCCTGCCTACAGCAGTGGCAGGCATCACCCTGGCGACCCTGTATGCGCCAAATGGCTGGATAGGAAAACTGCTGACACCACTGGGTATCAAGGTTGCCTATACGCCACTGGGCATCCTGGTGGCCCTGACTTTCATAGGCTTGCCTTTTGTTGTACGTACCGTACAGCCCGTGCTTGAAGAAGCAGAAAAAGAACTGGAAGAAGCCGCAGCCAGCCTGGGTGCCAACCATTTGCAAACTTTCTTGCGCGTGATCTTGCCGAGTATTTTGCCAGCCTTGCTGACTGGTTTTGCGCTGGCTTTTGCGCGCGCCACTGGTGAATATGGCTCGGTGATTTTTATCGCTGGCAACATGCCCATGATTTCTGAAATTACACCGCTATTCATGATTACCAAACTCGAACAATACGATTATGCCGGGGCAACCGCGATTGCCGTAGTCATGCTCTTGCTGTCATTCAGTCTCTTGCTGGCGATTAATGCCCTGCAAGCCTGGACACGCAGCCGTCAAAATGCAGGGAGAGATTAATGACTGCTGCAACTCTCACCCCACCACTGGCTGTGCGCCGACATGAGCCTGTGATTACACCAGCAGCAACCATGGAACCGCTGTGGGTACGTATCGTTTTATCTGTGCTGGCACTGGCTTTCCTGACCCTGTTTTTATTCATCCCGCTGGCAGCGGTTTTTGCCGAGGCACTGAAAAAAGGCTGGGAAGTTTATCTGGCTGCCATCGTCGAAGCCGATGCCTTGTCAGCCATTAAACTGACGCTGATCGCAGCGGGCATAGCCGTGCCTTTGAACCTGGTTTTTGGCGTGGCTGCAGCCTGGACTATCGCCAAGTTTGAATTCCGCGGCAAGAATGTTTTGCTGACCCTGATCGATTTACCATTCTCGGTATCGCCCGTGATTTCTGGCCTGATCTATGTCTTGTTGTTCGGCGCGCAAGGCTGGTTTGGCGAGTGGTTGCGCGAGCATGAAATCAAGATCCTGTTTGCCGTGCCAGGTATTGTGCTGGCCACCATCTTTGTCACCTTTCCTTTTGTCGCGCGTGAACTGATACCACTGATGCAGGCGCAGGGCAGTGAAGAAGAAGAGGCTGCTCTGGTACTGGGTGCATCCGGCTGGAAGACCTTCTGGTACGTGACTTTGCCGAATATCAAATGGGGTTTGTTGTATGGCGTGATCCTCTGTAATGCGCGTGCCATGGGTGAGTTTGGTGCGGTATCGGTGGTCTCTGGCCATATCCGCGGCGAGACCAATACCATGCCCCTGCAAGTCGAGATTTTATATAACGAGTACAACTTCACTGCTGCCTTTGCTGTCGCTTCATTGCTGACCCTGCTGGCCTTGCTGACACTCGCACTGAAAACATTAGTCGAATGGCGCACCAATGAAAACCGCCAATTGCCTCAGGAATAAAAGAGAAGGGGTTCACCGTGAGTATCGCTGTCAATCAATTACAAAAACGCTTTGGTAGTTTCACTGCTCTGGACAATGTCTCGCTGGATTTCCCTAACGGGGAGTTGACGGCATTGCTGGGACCATCAGGCTGTGGCAAGACCACCTTGCTGCGCATCATCGCTGGCCTGGAATATGCCGACAGCGGCCAGGTTTTGCTGGATGGCCAGGATGCCTCGGCCCAGCATGTACGTGAACGCCAGGTTGGCTTTGTGTTCCAGCACTATGCCTTGTTCAAGCATATGACGATATTTGAAAACATCGCTTTTGGCTTGCGCGTCAAACCGCGCCATCTGCGTCCTTCAGAAAGCGAAATCAAGGAGAAGGTCACCAAGTTACTGGAACTGGTGCAACTGGACTGGCTGGCGGATCGTTATCCACCGCAATTGTCAGGTGGCCAGCGTCAGCGTATCGCCCTTGCCCGTGCTTTGGCAGTGGAGCCGCGCGTACTCTTGCTGGACGAACCTTTCGGTGCGCTCGATGCCAAGGTGCGCAAGGAATTGCGCCGCTGGTTGCGCCGCCTGCATGATGAATTGCATGTCACCAGTATCTTTGTCACGCATGATCAGGAAGAAGCGCTGGAAGTGGCTGACAAGATCGTGCTCATGAATCACGGCAAGGTTGAACAAGTCGGTGCGCCGGCTGAGGTCTACCATCATCCAGCTACGCCTTTTGTGTATGGCTTTTTGGGGAATGTGAATCTGTTTCGTGGCCGCATCCATGAAGGCATACTCGACGCCGATGGTGTGCCTTTTGAAGCCCCAGGCCATGCCGATACCCGCGATGCATTTGGCACTGGATATGTACGTCCCCATGAACTGGAGATAGACCGTTATTCTCCAGGTGCAGCAGGTCTGAATGTGCAATTACGGCGTGTCCACAGCATAGGCCCGCTGGCCCAGCTGGAACTGGAAAGGGACGATAACGGCGCACTGGTCGAAGCCATGATTTCGACAGAACGCTATGAACAACTGAAACTCAAAGTCGGTGAAGCTTTAGTGGTACGCCCTAAGCGTCTCCATGTCTTCGTCGATACTCAATAATTAAAAAATAAGGTGCCCTATGAATTTCCAGCAATTACGCTCCATCCGTGAAGCTTCTCGCCGCGGTTATAACCTGACTGAAGTGGCAAATGTCTTGTTCACTTCCCAGCCTGGTGTCAGCCGCCAGATCCGTGAACTTGAAGAAGAACTGGGCGTCGATATTTTCGAACGCAATGGCAAACGCCTGACTGGCCTGACTGAGCCAGGCAAGGATATTTTACCCATCATAGAAAGACTGTTACTGGAAGCAGAAAACCTGCGCCAGGCTGGCGAGGACTATTCTGACCAGTCCAAGGGTACGCTGACGATAGCCACTACCCATACCCAGGCCCGTTATGTCTTGCCCAAGGTAGTACAAGGTTTCCGCCAGGCTTTCCCGGATGTGCGCATCGCCTTGCAACAAAGTTCGCCTGAGCATATTGCTGAATGGGTATTGTCTGGCAAGGCGGATATTGGTATTGCTACCGAAGGCCTGTCGCAGTTCAAGGACCTGGCTTCTTTCGCCTGCTATGAATGGAATCACGTCGTCGTCGTACCAGAAGGCCATCCACTCTTGAACAAAGAAGAACTGACGCTGGAAGATTTGTCGAATTATCCATTGATTACTTATGATGTTGGTTTTACCGGCCGCGGCCATATTGATGATGCTTTCCGCCTGGCGGGTTTGCGTACCGATATCGTCCTGACAGCCATGGATTCTGACGTTATCCAGCAATATGTGGCTTTGGGCCTGGGTGTGGGCCTGGTAGCATCGATGGCGATAGAAGTACAGCGAGCGCATGGCCTGAGGACGATTTCTGCCAGCCACTTGTTTGCTTCCAATGTTACCCGCCTGGCCGTGCGTCGCGGTGCCTATCTGCGCGCCTATACCTATGAATTCATACAACAATTCGCGCCCAATCTGGACAGGGATGAAGTCAGACAAGCCATTAGCGATGCAGAAACCCTGTAAAGCCTGTGGTGTTAACCCAGATATCCGCGGCTTGTTGCTTTATTACCTGAATTTGCCTTAATTTTAGGCAAATCAGGCGCTGTCGTGAAGGCGTCACATCTCTCTGGTAAAATTAGGCAAATTATTCTAATTTCCGCAATTTTTATCAGAGGTTGACCATGCTTTACCCTGAATTGTTTAAGTCTTTGGAGCAAGTGCGCTGGAATATGGAGTCAGACATCCCCTGGGATAAGTATGACGCCAGCAAGCTGACGCCTGAGCAGGCACAAACCATCAAGATGAATGCCATCACTGAATGGTCTGCCTTGCCAGCGACAGAAATGTTCTTGCGTGACAACCGGGGTGACAGTGATTTTTGTGCCTTCATGTCGGTCTGGTTTTTTGAAGAACAAAAGCATTCCCTGGTCTTGATGGAATACCTGCGTCGTTTCCACCCTGAGCTGGTGCCGACAGAGAAAGAACTCGACAATGTACGTTTCGAGTTTGATCCAGCACCACCGCTGGAAACTCTGATGCTGCATTTCTGCGGTGAAATCCGTTTGAACCATTGGTATCGCTGTGCGTCTGACTGGCATACCGAACCTGTCATCAAGCATATCTACAAAATCATCAGCCAGGATGAGGCTCGCCATGGTGGTGCCTATTTGCGCTATATGAAAAAATCCCTGGCAGAAGCGGGTGATGTGGCACGTGCTGCGTTTTCCAAGATCGGCGTCCTGATGGCATCGGCCAGACGCACGGAAAAGCCTTTGCATCCTACTAACTTGCATGTCAATCAGGCACTGTTCCCGAACGACACCATACAATCACGCCTGCCAGACCCAGACTGGCTGGAACGCTGGCTGGATGGCCAGATCAAGTTCGATGGCGTCTGGGAAAAGAAAGTCGTCGACCGTATTTTGCACAATATGTCGCTGCTGTTCGAGCGTACTTTTGAAACCGTGCAAGACTTGAACCGCTATCGCAAGGAAGTCGCGCAAAGACTGCTTATTTTGCCTGGCAGCTTGCCTAGCGCTGCATAAACCTGGTGTGAGCCTGTACAATCGCCGCTAATCATTAGCGGCGTTTTTGTTTATAAATTCAAGACCGTTCAACACAGAGACACAGAGGTGGCACAGAGGGGCACAGAGAAGTAAAAGAGAGAAAGTGCAAGCGAACGATTGCGACTCGTAGGTTGGGCTACGCTTCATCAGCCCAACACTCGGCATATAAATAACGTATAAGTTTATCAAGGGCACAGTGTTGGGCTGGTAAACCGTAGCCCAACCTACAATAAAATACGATTTCGGTTTTCTCTATGCTTTTCTCTGTGTCTCCGTGCCTCTGTGGTGAGCGGTTTTCGTAAAAATCCCACAAAGTTTCCTATGCCCGAATTCGAAAAAAAACTCTCTACACGCGACGAACTGAGCGAGCGTGTGCGTGCTTTACCCAAACCCGTCGTCATGACCAATGGCGTGTTCGACATCCTGCATCGTGGCCATGTCAGCTATCTTGCCGATGCACGCGCCTTGGGTGCTTCGTTGGTGGTTGCCGTGAACACGGATGCCTCGGTCAAGCGTCTGGGCAAGGGGGATGACCGGCCTGTCAATTCCTGTGAAGACCGCATGGCGGTATTGGCGGCGCTGGAGGCAGTCAGCCTAGTGGTGGAATTTGATGAAGATACTGCTTTGCAAGCGGTGCTGGCGGCGCACCCGGATATGTATGTCAAGGGTGGCGACTATGACATGACGGCCATACCGGAAGGCCAGGCAGTGCTGGCTTATGGCGGCGCAGTGGCGGCCATCGATTTTGAACATGACCGTTCGACCAGCAAATTACTGGCCAGGGTGCGCTCAGGCATTTAAGGTTTTTTGTCGTTGTAGCAGGATTTCAAATTCTTCTGGCGGCAGCGGTTTTGAGAATAGATAACCCTGGGCAAAGTCGCAACCGGCCTGCTTCAGCAAGTCATGTTGCTGCTGTGTTTCCACGCCTTCGGCCACCACTTTCAAATCCAGCTTGTGGGCCATCATGATGATAGCTTCTGACAAGGCAATATCACTGGTATCTGCTGCCAGGTTGCGGATGAAGGATTGATCTATCTTGAGATAGTCGATGTCAAATTTCTTCAGGTAGGACAGTGATGAATAGCCAGTCCCAAAATCATCCAGCGCGACTTGTATGCCGGCATCGCGAAATTGCAAGAGTTTGCTGGTAATTTTCTGGCTGGCATCAAGCAACAGGCCTTCGGTGATTTCCACGGAAATCGCCTGGCCAGGCAAGTTTTGCGCAGCCAGATCGTGTATCCAGTTGACATAGCGTTCCTGGTCACCCTGGAACTCCATGGGCGATTGATTGATACTGATCTGGAAGTCTGGCTGATATAGTTCACGCCACTTCTTCACCCAGCGCAGGGCTTCATAAAACACCAGGTCACCAATAGCGACGATCAAGCCACTTGTCTCGGCAATGGGGATGAATTCCATGGGGCTGATAAAGCCCAGTTGCGCATGGGGCCAGCGCACCAGGGCTTCGGCTTTTTGTATCAGACCAGTATGGATATCGATGATGGGCTGGAAATACACACACAGGCCACGGTCGGCGATCGCTGCCCGCAAATCCGTCGTCATGCGCAGGCGTGCCAGTGCCGCAGTTTGCAGGCTGGGGGTGAAATAGCTGAAGCGGTTACGGCCCTGGGCCTTGGCAGCATACATGGCCTGATCTGCATGCTTGATGAGATCATCGAGATTATCGGCGTCGCGCGGGTACATGGTAATGCCCACACTGGCAGACAGATAGATTTCCTCACCGGCGAGCAAGAAGGGCGTGGACATGCAGCGTATGATGTTTTGCGCTATTGTTTCTGCCCGGTTGGGTTCATGCATCTCGGGCAGTGAAACGGTGAATTCATCCCCACCCAGGCGCGCCACGGTATCACTCTCCCTGACGCAGGTACGCAGACGGTGGGCGGCTTCTATCAGCAGGGCGTCGCCAGTGGCATGGCCCAGGGTGTCATTCACTTCCTTGAAAAAATCCAGGTCAATGAACAAGACCGCCAGACTCAGCTTATGGCGTTTGCTGAGTTTGATATCGTGATCCAGCCTGTCGTAAAACATGCGACGGTTAGGCAGGCCGGTCAGTGTATCGATGTTTGCCTGCTGCCAGACCAGGGCCTCGGTTTTCTTCTTTTCTGTGATGTCGAGAACTGTGCCCAGCATGCGTTGCGGGCGTCCCTCCCTGTCCCATTCCACCACGGCACCGACCGAGAGTATCCAGCCCCATTCTCCACTGGCTTTCTTTTGCCGGAATTCAACGCGGTATTCCTCGGTCTTGCCTTCCAGATGCTCCCGAAAGGCACGGGCAGCAACAGAAAAATCTTCTGGATGTACTCTGGCTGCCCAGTTCTTTTTATTTTCTTGAAAACTGGCATGCGCATAACCCAGCATGAGTGCATATTCGGGGCTGACGATGGCGTCGCCAGTGCGTACATTCAAATCATATAAACCCTGATGCGTGGCGGACAGCGCCATACGCAGGCGCTCTTCACTTTCGCGTAAAGCAACTTCAGCCTGTTTTCTTTCTGAAATATCAGTATGGGTACCCACCATACGGGTGGGCCTGCCCTGAACGTCGCGTTGTATCACCGTGCCGCGTGTCAGTATCCATTTCCAGCTGCCATCCTTGCACTGGACACGATGTTCGTTGATATAAATCGGCGTCTTGCCATCAAAGTGATCTTGCCTGTCCTGATACATCTGCTTCAGGTCGTCAGGATGAGTGCGTTTGTCCAGTTCTTCGGACAGGTCATCTATCTCATCTTTTTCATAGCCATAGATTTCACGCAGGCGATCAGACAGTATTTCTATGCCGGTTTGTGGATACCAGTCCCAGACGCCGTCACCAGATCCCTCCAGGGCCAGTTGCCAGCGTTCTTCATGCAGATGTAATTGCTCTTCACTTTGCTTGCGCTGACTGATATCAGTAATCATGGCATAACAACCCCTGACCTTGCCATCATGCTCAAACACAGGAAGAATCTGGGCAGAAATAGTGCGGGTGCCGCCATGCAAGTAAGGCACTGTGGTTTCATACGCAATATAGTTACCTGCCAGGGCCTGTTCTACATAAGGCCGCACATGGGCAAAGGCATTTTCACCGATGACTTCGGCCATGTGTTTATTGATGACTGCCGAGCGGGGTATGTCAAACCAGTCTATATACACCTGGTTGATGAATTGATAGCGATAATTTGCATCCACATAAGAAATGCAGATAGGCAGGGCATCGATCAGATGCCGCAGTTGCTGAAGGTTGTCTTCAAATTGCTCGCTTACCGGATTTTGCACTATCTCGCCCTGGCCTTGAAATCTAAGCTCCTGCAAGCATGCTAAAGGATTTTTCAGGAAATGCAGTAAATTTTCAAATACTGTGTGGTAATTTAGATAATTGATGTGTGGAAATTAAATTGCCTTCCAGTAAAGCTCAACTACCACCAGCAAAACCGTTCTGCCGCCAGGCTTCATAAACTACAACGGCCACTGTATTCGACAAATTCAGACTACGGTTATCTGGTCGCATGGGCAGGCGTATGCGCTGGCTGGTGGGGAAGGATTCACGCAATTCAGGTGCCAGGCCGCGGGTTTCTGCGCCAAATACAAAATAGTCACCAGGCTGGAAAGCCATATTTGCGAAAGGCGTGGAGCCATGCGTGGTCATGGCAAACATCCTTCTGGTGTCGGGTTGTTCGCTGGCACAAAATGCTGCCCAGTCTTTATGTACTTTCATGGTCGCATAATCATGATAATCCAGACCGGCGCGCTTCATCTTGCTGTCATCCAGAGGGAAGCCCAGCGGTTCTATCAAATGCAGTTGTACACCCGTGTTGGCACACAGACGGATGATATTGCCAGTATTTGGCGGTATTTCTGGTTCTACCAGGACGACATGAAACAAGGTGATTCCTTAATGACGTAGTGATTCAATGAATATGAGGGAGGGTACGGGCAAAGACATAGGCTGTGATTTTGGCCGCACCATGGCGCTTCAGCATTGTAGCGATTTCATGCAGGGTCATGCCAGTAGTCATGACATCGTCAATAATGCCCAGATGTAAACCCCTGACATTGTCCAGATGATTTTCATCAAGACAAAATGCATGTTTAACATTGCTGGCCCGATCCGCGGTTGGCAGGCCGCTTTGCATGGCGGTTTCCCGACTGCGTTGCAGGAGATGCGCATCGGCGGGTATTCCCAGGTGTTTAGACAGGGGACGGGTGATTTCCCAGGCCTGATTAAAGCCGCGCTCTGCCAGTCTGGCTTTTCCCAAAGGGACGGCACAGAGCACATCCGGTAACTCATTGCCTGCTTGTCGCAGGATACTATCTCTCAGCATACGGGCAAACCAGGGAGCCAGCGCCAATTGATGGGCGAATTTCAGCGACAGGAGTAATTGATCTTGCGGGGCGGCGTAGTCGCAGACAGTCAAGGTCTTGTCAAACGCTGGAGGATTGCTGAGGCAATCGCCACAGCGCGGGCTGGCACTACCAGGTGGCAAGGGCAGGGCGCATTGGACGCAGCGCTGAGGTCCAGGCTGGAAATAAGCCGCGTGACAAGATGAACAAACTACCTCGGCACTATCAAGGCGGCATAGCGCGCAAGAATTGGGGATCAAGGCGGCAATGCCATTTTGCCAGGCCAGCTTGAGTTTGTCTGTGAACATGAATAAAAGCGTGGGTACAAGCATGGTTACAAACGTGTAAACTGCCAGCTTAACTTAAAAACGCAGTTTCTTGCAATTTTACCTATGCTAAGCGCTCCCATCAATCTGCAACTGGTACGTCGCCTGTTTGCCGATGCAGAAAAAATCCATGCTTCCGACTTTTTGCGTCGCGAAATTGCCACACGTATGCGCGAAAAACTGGAGTTGGTCAAAATCACGCCTTCAGCCTTTTTGGATGCAGGTTGTGGTGAGGCTGATGATATTGCGGAGTTGCAAAAAGTTTATCCTGCGGCATTAGCCTATGGTGTCGATGCCTCTCTGCCTATGCTGGCGTCGGGCAAGCTCAGGCAACTGGCGGCTAAAAGTGCCATGGGTCGTCTATTGGCAAAATGGACACCAGCTGCCTTGCGCCAGGATGCTGGTCAGCACTTGTTGTGTGCTGATTTTGCCCGCTTACCCATCGCCAATGCCAGCGTAGACCTGATCTGGTCCAATCTGGCCTTGCACTGGCATCCTCAGCCCGACCTGGTATTTGCTGAGTGGAGACGCGTCTTGCGTACCGAGGGTTTGCTGATGTTTTCCTGTTTTGGCCCGGATACCCTGACAGAATTACGCCAGGCCTTTGCTGAAGTCGATGAAGTACCGCATGTCTTGCCCTTTGTTGATATGCATGATTTTGGTGACATGCTGGTGAATGCAGGATTTTCCACGCCTGTCATGGATATGGAAAAAATTACCCTGACCTATGGCAATGCGGAAAAATTACTGGAAGATGTGCGTGCACTGGGCGGCAATCCCCTGATGACGCGCAGACAGGGCTTGTTGGGACGCAAGGCCTATGCACGTTTACTGGCCGCACTGGACAGGCAAAAAAATGCCGATGGCCGCATCACATTGACGTTGGAAGTGGTATACGGTCATGCCTTTCGCCCGGTAAATCGCAAAACAGCGGCAGGGGAAGCCATAGTCCGTTTTGACTTGCCTAAAAAACCAATTTAATCCAAATCAAGAAATACTCAAAAACCGTAAAATTTCGTCATAAACCTTTGTGACATTTGAGCGATATCATAGATGGCGCGCATGTATTCTGCTTGATATCAGTCAGCTTTACACCTTATACTCTTGCAGTTGTGGAAGTTGCCAGTACGTATTTGACATTTTTTGTATCGGTGTCCCTGGCGCTCTGTTAAAAAGAATTCTAATTGGGTTTTGGGGATATTCATGAAACATGCTAAGCGATTAAAGTCGTTCATGCTGGGTGCTTCGCTCTTGGCTGCAAGCTTGCCAACTTGGGCGGTAGTCAATGGTCCGGCGGTAGATATGAAGGGCGGTCCGGCAGTCAAGCAGTTAAATCTGCAGCCACCTGTTACGCAAATTGCGGAGCAAATTTACAACATCCATAACCTGATGCTGGTTATTTGCCTGGTTATATTTGTGGCAGTGTTTGGGGTGATGTTTTACTCTATACTGAAGCATCGTAAATCTGTGGGTCATAAGGCTGCGACTTTCCATGAAAGTACCGCAGTTGAAATCGCCTGGACTGTCGTGCCTTTCATCATTGTTATCGTCATGGCTTTGCCTGCAACAAAAACGGTTGTGGCAATGAAAGACACCTCGAATGCCGACATCACCATTAAAGCCACGGGCATGCAATGGAAATGGGGCTATGACTATCTCAAGGGCGAAGGCGAAGGCATTGCTTTCCTGTCTACCCTGTCTACTCCACGTACCCAGGTTGGCGCGCCTGGCGTAGAACCAACTGAAAAACGTGGTGATAACTACCTCATCGAAGTTGATAATGAAGTCGTGGTACCGGTCAACAAGAAGGTACGCATCATCACCACGGCGAATGATGTTATTCACTCCTGGACTATCCCCGCTTTTGGCGTCAAGCAAGATGCGATTCCTGGTTTTGTCCGTGATACCTGGTTCAAGGCTGAGAAAATCGGTACTTACCGTGGTCAGTGCGTAGAGCTGTGCGGTAAAGAACACGCCTTCATGCCCATCGTCGTTAATGTGGTCTCTGAAGATGACTATAAAAAATGGGTAGATGGCAAGAAAAAAGAAATGGCTGCCAAGGCAGATGATCCAAGCAAAGTCTGGACTGTTGATGAGCTGAAGCAGCGCGGCGAAAAAGTCTATGCAGCTAACTGTGTAGTTTGCCACCAAGCCACAGGTAAAGGTGTGCCAGGTGCATTCCCTGCACTGGATGGCTCTGCTGTTGTGGCTGGCCCCAAAGCAGCCCAATTGGCAATAGTCATGGGTGGTAAGGCTGCCATGCCAGCCTGGAAATCCACTTTGTCGGATACAGAAATTGCTGCTGTAATCACTTACACACGTAATAACTGGTCTAACAAGGCTGCAGAAAACATCGTCCAACCAGCTGAAGTTTTGGCTGCGCGTAAGTAATAAACAGGAAGAACAGGAGAAAAGATGAGCACTACTACAGTTGATCACGCTCACGATCACTCTCACGACCACGCGCATGACCATCCTCATGGTTGGCAGCGCTGGTTGTTTGCCACCAACCATAAAGATATCGGTAGCCTGTATCTGTGGTTCGCTTTCACCATGTTACTGGCTGGTGGCGTCATGGCCCTGGGCATACGCAGTGAGTTGTTCCAACCTGGCTTGCAACTCATGCAACCGGAGTTTTTCAACCAGTTGACCACCATGCACGGCCTGGTCATGGTGTTCGGCGCGATCATGCCAGCTTTCGTTGGTTTTGCTAACTGGATGATCCCTCTGCAAATCGGTGCGTCCGATATGGCATTTGCCCGTATGAACAACTTCTCGTTCTGGCTCATGCCTCCTGCAGCCTTGTTGCTGATGGGTTCTTTCCTGGTACCTGGCGGCGCAACTGCTGCTGGCTGGACGCTGTATGCACCATTGTCCACACAAATGGGCCCTGGTATGGACATGGCGATTTTCGCTGTCCACATCATGGGTGCGTCTTCCATCATGGGTTCCATCAACATTATCACCACCATCCTGAACATGCGCGCTCCTGGCATGACATTGATGAAGATGCCGATGTTTTGCTGGACCTGGCTGATTACTGCCTACCTGCTGATCGCTGTGATGCCAGTTCTGGCCGGTGCGATCACCATGACGCTGACTGACCGTCATTTCGGTACATCCTTCTTTAATGCTGCCGGCGGTGGTGACCCTGTCATGTATCAGCACATCTTCTGGTTCTTCGGACATCCAGAGGTGTACATCATGATTTTGCCAGCCTTCGGTATCGTCTCCCAGATCGTTCCTGCATTTGCCCGTAAGCCTTTGTTTGGTTATGCATCGATGGTGTATGCAACAGCATCCATCGCGATCTTGTCCTTCATCGTCTGGGCGCATCACATGTTTACAACCGGTATGCCAGTCACGGCACAGTTGTTCTTCATGTATGCCACCATGCTGATCTCGGTACCTACCGGCGTGAAAGTATTTAACTGGGTTGCGACTATGTGGAAAGGCTCGATGACTTTCGAGACGCCTATGTTGTTTGCAGTCGGCTTTATCTTCGTGTTCACCATGGGTGGTTTCACAGGCCTGATCCTGGCGGTGACACCGATTGATATCCAGTTGCAAGATACTTACTACGTGGTTGCCCACTTCCACTATGTATTGGTAGCGGGTTCTTTGTTTGCCCTGTTCGCTGGTTATTACTACTGGGGTCCAAAGTGGACAGGTTTCATGTACAACGAAACACGCGGCAAGATCCACTTCTGGGGTTCGTTGATTTTGTTTAACGTGACCTTCTTCCCTATGCACTTCCTGGGTCTGGCCGGTATGCCACGTCGCTATGCTGACTACCCTGCGCAGTTCACTGATTTCAACCAGATTGCTACGATTGGTGCCTTTGGTTTTGGTTTGATGCAGGTGTATTTCATCCTGGCTGTGGTGATCCCATCCATCAAGGGTGGCATTCCAGCGGCAGCAAAGCCATGGGATGGTGCTGAAGGTCTGGAATGGACAGTGCCTAGCCCTGCACCTTTCCATACTTTTGAAGAACCGCCAGAATTCAAATAATCGTCATACGGCTTAGGCTTGCTCCGGTTCTGCCGGAGCAAGACAAAAAATGAGTAATCGAAAAAAACCGAATAATTTGCGTACAGCCATTCTTTTGTTTTCTGTGGCGCTGATGTTTTTTGTTGCGGTCTTCATTAAACAAACCTGGCTACGCTGATAGGATAGCTTCATGTCACAAGAAGAATCCGGCGTTGCAGGCAAGAATAAGCTGAATGCAAAAATGCTCGGCAAGTTGCTGGTGATTGCGGGGCTGATGTTTGGATTTGGTTATGCCCTGGTGCCCATCTACAAGCAGATTTGTGAATTGACGGGAGTGAATATATTGACTCCCAAGGATATTTCGGTCAAAGAGATATCCAACTCCCAGATTGACAGAAGCCGTGAAGTGACGGTGGAGTTTGATGCAAATACGCAGGGCCCGTGGCGTTTCCGTCCTACCGTGGCTAGCATGAAAGTGCACCCGGGTGAAATGACGCAAATTGTTTATGAGGTAGTCAACAAGCAGTCTTACAAGATGGATGCGCAGGCAATACCCAGCTACGCTCCACAACAGGCTGCTAACTACTTCAAGAAGATGGAATGTTTTTGTTTCAAGCAGCAAACCCTGGGTCCGAATGAAGCGCGGCAAATGCCTGTGGTGTTTTATATAGACCCAGCCTTGCCGAAAGAAGTAAAGACAATTACCTTGTCATATACTTTTTTTGAAGTTGGTGGCAAGCCACAAGCTGCCGCTAGCGAAGGTCAGGGCAAGACATGACAGAGTTAAAAGAAGCAAGCAAGCGTAAGGCTTCGTTTTTGGCAACAATGAAAGCCGTATTCTGGTCATTTCTGGGAATACGCAAGAAAACTGATTATGAGCAGGATGCAGCGCAGTTGAATCCTGTTCACGTGATTATTGCCGGTATCATAGGCGCACTGATCTTTATTTCAGTGCTGATCGCAATAGTCAAACATGTAGTCGCAAAATAACAATTCAAGTAGTACATTAAATTGCATCGGGAGATGGAAATGAGTTCTCAACACGCTAATGCGCCCTATTATTTTGTACCTGGCCCATCCAAATGGCCGGTATTGGGTGGCACGACCTTATTGCTGACCATGATAGGTGCTTCGGCCTGGGTCAATGGCCTGGCCTGGGGTTCTTACCTGAACTTCGCCGGCATCATCCTGACACTGGTGGTCTTGTATAACTGGTTTGGCGAAGCGATTGCTGAATCCGAAGGCGGTAAATACAGCGCCCGTATCGACGTCTCTTTCCGCTGGAGCATGAGCTGGTTCATCTTTTCTGAAGTGATGTTCTTTGCTGCTTTCTTTGGCGCCCTGTTCTATGCACGTACTATCTCCATGCCCTGGCTGGCGGATCTGGATCACAAAGTCCTGTGGCCTGATTTTGCTGCCAACTGGGGTAATGTAGGCCCGGCTGGTACAGTCGAAGCCTTCAAGACCATGGGGCCTTTCCCTATCCCTACCATCAATACGGCCTTGCTGCTGACTTCAGGCGTGACGCTGACTATTGCGCATCACGCCTTGCGTGAAGGTCATCGTGCCAAGACAGCCATCTGGTTGTTTGCTACAGTCTTGCTGGGTGCAGTTTTCATGGGCTTCCAGGCTTACGAATACATGCATGCGTACAGCGAGCTGAACCTGAAACTGACTTCCGGTATCTATGGTTCCACCTTCTTCATGCTGACCGGTTTCCACGGTTTCCACGTGACCATGGGTGCGATCATGTTGTCGGTGGTTTTGTACCGTGTCATGAAAGGCCATTTCACACCTGAGCACCACTTCGCATTTGAAGGTGCTGCCTGGTACTGGCATTTTGTTGACGTGGTTTGGCTGGGTCTCTACGTTGTAGTCTACTGGCTGTAATACAAGTTATAGTCGCACAAAAAAGCCGCACAGTTAGTGCGGCTTTTTTACATAGATGGGATCGCCAAAATTATGGGAATAGTAGGTACTGCTGACGCTGAAGCAGTGCTTACCTGATGCCAGTCGGCTGTATCAAGCCAAAATGATTTGCCAGCAAGATCAGCAAAAACAGGGTAATGGAAAATCCCACCCTGAAGGCCAGTGCCTTGACCGTGCGATTGCTTTTCCCCTTGTCTTTCATCAGATAAACCAGGGCAGACCCCAGGCTGAACAGAATAAGGAAAAAAGCGATGGCGACAAGAATTTTCATACTGGGTTATTGTTGGTGCTTTAATTGATCGACTCCTGCATTGTAATACCTTACTACCTGAATGCCTATTTCCTTCCGCTTCCGCCTGATCCCATTCATCGCCTGCCTGCTGCTGGCCAGCATGGGTATCGCTTTGGCACAATGGCAAACGCACAGGGCGCAGGAAAAAGAAAACCTGGCGACACAGATGACAGAACGCCAGCATCTGCCAGCCCTGGTATTGAATGCGCAAACACCGCCTGGGCAATTGCAGGCTTTTCGCAAGCTGCAAGTCAACGGGCAATTCATACGCGAATGGCCGCTCTACCTGGATAACCGCCCCTTGCAGGGCAAGGCGGGTTTATATGTGCTGTCGCCTTTCAAGCTGGCAGGCAGCAACAAATATGTATTAGTCGCCCGTGGCTGGCACCCGCGTGATGCGCGTGACAGGATGCATGTGCCGGATATTCCTGTCGCCAGCGGCCCTGTCGTCCTGGAAGGCATGCTCAGGGAAAAGCTGGATAGGGTCATGCAACTCGGTCAGGCCGAAGTAGTCAAACCTGGCAGCCTCTTGCAAAACATCGATGTCGATGTCCTGGAAAAACAGACAGGCTGGGATTTTTATCCCTTTGTGCTGGAACAGACTACGCTAGTGAATGATGGCTTGTCGCGTGACTGGCCCATGCCCTCGGCTGGCGCTGACAAGCATAGGGCTTATGCCTTTCAATGGTATGCATTGGCTTTGATGGCCTTCTTATTTTTTGTTGTTACTGGATTTCGTCGTGGAAAAAACTGAAAAGCAAGTTTCGCATGGTCGCTGGAAATTAATCCTGGTACTGGCAGTCTGTGCTGCCCCCATGATTTTTTCTTATCTGACCTACTATGTCATCAAGCCTGAAGGCCGCACCAATTACGGCGCCATACTCGACCCACGCAATTATCCCATGCCCAAACTGGCCGGGCATTTGCTGGGAGCAGCGGCGTCAGATGCAGCGATAGGCCTGGAGACCTATCAAGGCAAGTGGCTGATGCTGCAGGTGGATAGCGGCGCCTGTGCTGAAGCTTGTCAAAAGAGAATGTATGACATCCGCCAGTTGCGCACGGCCCAGGGCAAGGAAATGGACAGGATAGAACGCGTCTGGCTGATCACCGACGATGCTCCCATCGACACCATGTTGATACGCCAGCATGATGGCGCACGCATGTTGAAGGTCGATGCTGCAGCTCTTAAAGCCTGGCTGCCGACTGAGAGCGATACTCAAATCAGTGACCATATTTACCTGATAGATCCGCGCGGCAATCTGATGATGCGTTATCCAAAAAATGCCGATGCCAACAAGATTAAAAAAGACCTCAGCAAATTATTGCGTGCGTCGGCGATAGGTTAAACGATAGGGTAAACAACAATCATGTGGTTGCAGATCGCATTGACAGCACTCATGGTAGCCGTGATACCAGCGACCATGATTTTCTTGTCCAAAGAAAAGAATAAATACCGCAAACTCATCGCGGTAACCGTCACCCTTACTTTTGAACTCATCATGTTCGGGGCATTTACGCGTCTGACGGATTCCGGCCTGGGGTGTCCGGACTGGCCGGGCTGCTATGGCCAGGCGAATCCTCTGCAATCCCATGCAGCCATCAAGGCAGCGGAAATTGCCATGCCTACCGGCCCTGTAACTTTGCAAAAAGCCTGGATAGAAATGGTGCATCGCTATCTGGCCATGAGTGTGGGTATCCTGATCATGGCTCAGATGGCCATTGCCTGGGCACGCCGCCGCCAACTCGATTCCAGTCCCTGGTTATCGACCTTCCTGCTGTTTTTTGTTTGCCTGCAAGGTGCTTTTGGTGCCTGGACTGTCACCTTGAAGCTGCAACCCATTATAGTGACCACTCACTTGATATTGGGTATGGGTTTGCTGGCGCTGCTCAGTGCCAGCCTAGAGCAGCAAAGCTCTTCCCTGAGCAGTGCCAGCATCGCTGCCGCAGATGGCAGGCGTATGCTATGGCCTGCCAGCCTGGCCCTAATACTGGTCTTTGTACAAATCGCACTGGGTGGCTGGGTGAGTACTAACTATGCTGCCCTGGCTTGTCATGATTATCCCATGTGCAATGGTCAGGCGCTACCTGCGATGGACTTTGAGCACGGTTTCAGCCTCTGGCGTCAGCTAGGGCTAACCATGGGTGGCGATTACCTGCCCTTCAATGCCCTGGTTGCCATACACTGGGTACATAGGAATTTTGCTTTGCTGGTAGCTGCTGTCTGCCTGTGGGCTGCGCTGAGGGCACGTAAGATAGCCGGGTTGGAAAAGCTGGGCAGCAATCTCTTGCTGGCGATTCTTGCCCAATTCATCATAGGCATCTCTACCGTCTTTTTTTCCTGGCCTTTGTTACTGGCAGTTTTGCATAATGGGATGGCCGCCATGCTCGTGCTTTTGCTGACCATGTTAAACTACCGCATAAGGCATGTGAGCCTTGCCGCTGCCAAAGATAGATCATGACCACTTTAAGTTTGCCTTCCAACCGACTGGCTCAGTACTGGGCTTTGACCAAGCCCCGTGTGACCCAGCTCGCCGTATTTTGTGCTGTGATAGGCATGTTCCTGGCAACCCCGGACTTGCCTGACTGGCGTGTCGTAGTGGCTGCCACTATAGGCATCTGGTTGCTGGCAGGAGCGGCTTTTGCCGTGAATTGCCTGGTAGAAAAAGAAATTGATTCCCGCATGGCAAGGACCGCGCGTCGCGCCACAGCCCAGGGCGAAATCACCGTGCCGCAGACCCTGGTATTCTCTGGCGTTATTGGAGGCATGGGCATGTGGGTTTTGTACACCATGGTCAATCCCCTGACCATGTGGCTGACTTTTATCACCTTTGTCGGTTATGCTGTTATTTACACCATCATACTGAAACCAGCGACACCGCAAAACATCGTCATCGGTGGTTTGTCTGGTGCCATGCCGCCCGCCCTGGGCTGGGCTGCTGTGGCCAATGATGTGCCTATGCAGGCATGGTTGCTGGTGTTGATCATCTTTGTCTGGACGCCACCGCATTTCTGGGCGCTGGCCATGTACCGGCGTGATGACTATGCCCGCTCCGGCCTGCCCATGTTGCCGATTACCCATGGCATGGAATTTACCCGTTTCCATATCTGGTTGTACACCATCGCCCTGTTTGCCACCACCATGCTGCCCTATGCGGTGCACATGAGCGGCCTGATTTACCTGGTCAGCGCGATTATTCTGGGTCTGATCTTCCTTTGGTATGCATGGCGTATTTACAAGCATTATGATGATGTACTGGCACGCAAGACCTTTACCTATTCCATCATCTACCTGTCCCTGCTGTTTGCAGCCTTGTTGATTGATCACTATATCAAGCTATGAAAATTCTCAAGCATCTGGTCAGTATGCTGATGGCACTGGCCTTGCTGGCTTGTACTGAAGCACCGGAAAAATTTAATAATACTGATCTGACTGGCCTGGATTACGCCAGGGACTTTGCGCTGACAGATCACAATGGCAAGGCTCGTACCCTGGCAGATTTCAAAGGCAAGGCCGTGGTCATCTTTTTCGGCTATACCCAGTGCCCCGACGTTTGCCCGACCACTATGGCTGAGATGGCGGGGGTCATGAAATTGCTGGGCCCGGATGCCGACAAGGTGCAAGTCCTGTTCGTGACCCTGGACCCTGAGCGTGATACCCAGGCCTTATTAGCCAGCTATGTCCCCAACTTCGACCAGCGCTTCCTGGGCCTGTATGGTGATGCCGCTGCGACTGCCAAAGTCGCCAAGGAATTCAAGGTGTTTTATCAAAAGGTAGAAGGCAAAACCCCAGGCAGCTATACCATGGACCATACGGCTGGCAGCTATGTCTATGATCCTCAGGGACGCATACGCCTATTTCTACGTCATGGTCAGGGCCCTGAGCCGGTTGCGCATGACCTGAAGATTTTATTGAAGTAAATACAGACTCTGGTCTGAGTAGCATACCCAGACCAGATAATGAATACCGAGACTTCTGGCCTGAACCGGTGTTAACTGCCGAAAGCTGCTTTCGCCACATCGGTAAAAGTTGTTCCACGCACCACTGGGCCTAACAAGAGGCTGCTGGTAAATGGCAGGCCACGGTTGCGATAGTAGCCACTTTTCCAATAGTGATCACTCACTGGTTGGACATTGGAATATTGTAGCGTAGGCATATTCTTGCCTTCGTAGACTCTAGTCCACTGTGCAGATGGCCCCTCATCAAGTCTGGATATCGCCAGATAACCATTGGTATCTGTTGCCCAAGTGACTTCTATCATGAACTTGACCCATTTACCCTTGCTCAGTTGTCCATCGCTCAATTGGACACGCGTTGCATTTTTTGGTTTTGTGCGAGTGCCACCTTCGAGAACGTCTCCTGTTTGCAAGTTAACATGAAAGTCTTCTTCCGCACAGAGAGCAAATGCAGGGTTGGTCCCCAATGCGTCCGGGCCATGCAATTGAAAAATAATGCCCCAGGGATAGGGATCCAGCGAGGTGGCAACAGGAGGTTTCCAGTCGGCTGGCAATTTGACGGAGATTCCATAGAACTCATGTCCGGAACCAGTGTTAACTGATAGTGGCGTGGAATTGAGCGACTGCATGGTTGACACTTCAGCCCGCTCACCTGACCATCCACCCACTTGATCACCAGGTTTGACCAGAATTTCTGCAACCGCAATATTGGGTGAAAAACGTTCATTATCACGTGGTGCAATGCGATCTTTTTCCCAAGTTTGTAAATCACGCCATACCCCGGGACCGGGTCGTTCCGTCTTGGCATTCCAGTCACCTATAAAGCTCACATTGGCAGGAAGTGGCTTTACTTGGGCGTTGCAGTTAAGCGACACGAGTGCAGTGATAAGCAAAGCGGATGTTTTCTTGTTCAACACTTTTGCTGGTGTTAAAAATTGTTTGATTGTCAGCATAAATTTTCTCTTTGGTGAGTATAGGTAATCCATTCAGTGACCAGGTTCTCAATTTTTGCAAAATCAGCTGCTAAGTTAGGCTTGTATGAGTCTTGCTTGGTCGGGGAGAGGCGCAGTGTGATGATATTTCCAGTTTCAGCCGGAAATAGCATGTCTAGCTGCTTAAGAGTGAATGTAGCATCGCCAAAGAAATTAGTTAAGTGACACTATTTATTTACGGCAATTTAATTGGTAAAGTAAATGCGATTTGTATCTTTCTAGTTGGCAACATGCTTTGGATTATCAGGGGCTGACTAATTGCATAAGTGAGTACATAAATAAGTACATAAAACAAAAGGCACTCTTGCGAGTGCCTTTGTGATTGCTACAGCATGTTTTGATCAGGCAAAACTGCTTAGGCTGCCCTTCATTTTCTTCAGGGCTGCACTTTCGATCTGGCGTATGCGTTCTGCAGAAACGCCATATTCGTCCGCCAATTCATGCAGGGTAGCGCCTGTACCGTCATCATTTTTCAACCAGCGTGATTCTATGATGTGGCGTGAGCGTGCATCCAGTTTGGACAGGGCAGATTCCAGTCCTTCGCTTTGCAGACGATCATACTGACGAGTTTCCAACACACGGGTAGGCTCGTCGGACTCGGTTTTCAGATAAGCGATAGGAGCAAACTTCTCATCGTCATCATCCGTCGGTGCATCCAGGGCGATATCGTGGCCGGACAAACGCATTTCCATTTCTATGACTTCTTCGCGTTTGACATCCAGCGTTGAGGCCAGGGCATCAATTTGCTTGGGTGTCATCGCGTCCAGGCCTTCTTTGTGGCTGCGCAGGTTAAAGAACAGTTTGCGCTGTGCCTTGGTCGTTGCTACTTTGACCAGGCGCCAGTTTTTCAAAATGTACTCATGCATTTCAGCCTTGATCCAGTGCATGGCATAGGACACCAGGCGCACACCCTGGTCAGGATCAAAACGTTTGACGGCTTTCATCAGGCCGATATTGCCTTCCTGGATCAAGTCAGCGTGGGGCAAGCCATAACCGAGATAACCGCGGGCGATAGACACTACCAGGCGCAGATGCGACATAACCAGTTGCTGCGCAGCAGCCAGGTCATTGTCATTACGCAATTTGTTTGCATAGTCTATCTCTTCCTGATGCGTGAGCATGGGGAGACGATTGACTGCAGAGATATAGGCATCAATATTACCCAGCGTGCCACTAAAGCCTAAGGCCAGTGCAGTACTGTCAGTTGCAGGGATCAATTGTGTCGATGTAGTTGCCATTTTTCCTCCTTATTGCAGCCTTAAGAGTATCAATTACTCCTTTCGGCACTTTCAAGTTCCTATATTAGCACTCTCTTGAGAAGAGTGCTAATACTCAGATTCTATGAACTTCATCAAATAAATCTATTAGAAAACGAGCATTCATTTGTAGCATTTATAATTCTTAGATATAGGCTGAGGCTGAAAGTTGCAATCAATTCGACGTAAATTGTAAGAGGCTGTTGCAAAATCAGGATGCTCAGGCTGTACCACGATCTAAGAGTGGCAAGCAGCCGTGTCAGCGCTATGCATGAAGACGAAACAGGAGCAGATTTATTGTGCAACAAGTGCGAAGAATTTAACTTGTGCGCGCCAACTGCCTTCTGACAGACAGAAAAACCCCTACCAGTCCAAGCAACATGCTAACAGCCAGGAGTATGGCACTCTGTACGATACCTAACGGAGCCAGGTGGAATTCTGAGGCATATAATTTGGCGAATTCGGCAATTGCCTTGTTCAAGGGTTGTAAAGATGCCGCAATCATGCCCAGCGCCAGCGACCCCGCCAATAGACCCAGCAAGGCACCGGTATAGTAATAGGGTTTGTGAATGAAACTATTGGTGGCGCCCAGCAAGCGGGTCACGGCAATTTCTGCCCTGTGTGAAATCACTTGCAGGCGGGTAGCATTAAATACCACAACCACGACAACCACACCCAGCGTGGCGGCCAGGAATAATAAGCCCAGTTGCATGATTTGCACCAAGGCAGCCAGACGCTTGACCCAGGCAGAATCGAGTTGCACTACATCGACATCCGGCATTTGCTTGATTTCTTCCACCAGCGCTTCTATCTTGCCTGCCTCATTATTTGACATGGACAAGACATAGGCATCCGGCAAGGGGTTGCCACCCAGGGTGGACAGGACTTCTGCCAGATTGGATGACTGCTCAAGGCTGGCGAGCGCCTTGTCCTTGGGGATGAAGTTCAGATTTGCCGTGATGTTTTTCTCTTTCAGCAATTTCTTCAGCGGTATCGACAAGGCGGTGGCCGTTGCCCTCGGTGTATCCGGGCTGACAAAGATACTGATTTCCGGTTCTATCGACAATTGCGAAGAAATTGGCCGTATATTTTCTATTAACGTCAGGCCTGCGATGGGCAAGGCCAGGGCAATCACCACCACCAGAACATTGAACAGGAAATTGCCAGGGCTGCCGCGCAAATGGGCAAAAGCACTCTTGATGGCAAACCAGTGTTGGCGTAACCAGTTGGTCATGAATTCATCCTTATTATTCTGTCATGCAATATCAAGCGGCCAGCGAGGATTTCCAGGTATCGACTACCCGGCCCTGGCTCAAATAAATCACGCGGCTGGCCTGATCCAGAAACTGCTCATCGTGGCTGGAAATAATGCAAGTCACACCAGCACTCTGGAAAGCTTTCAGCGCATTTAATACCTTGTTGGCATTGTCACGGTCGAGGAAGGCGGTAGGTTCATCCGCCAGGATGATCTGTGGCCGGTTGACGATGGCACGGGCGATCGCCACCCTTTGTTGTTCACCACCTGATAGAGCCAGTGGCATGGAGTAAGCCTTGTCCGGCAAGCCCACTTTCTCCAGGGCGATGCGGGCACGTGTTTCAGCCTCGCCATGGGAGGCACCAGTGACGATGATGGGGAGCATGACATTGGCCAGCACATGGCGGTCAGTCAATAGTTTTTGATCCTGCAAGATAAGCCCTAATCTGCGGCGCAGATAGGGCAGGCTGCTGGCTTTCAGTTTACTGATATCCTGGCCATTTACCCTGACCATGCCGGAAGTCGGTTTTTCTATGCCGGCGATCATTTTCAACAGGGTAGACTTGCCTGCGCCCGAGGGCCCGGCCAGGAAGATCAGTTCGCCATCGGCAATCGACAAGGAAACATCTTTAAGCGCATAGGCATCTTGCGAATATTGTTTGCTGACGTGTTCAAATTCAATCATGGTCGCGTATGGTCTTCTTGAGCTTCTTTGTGGGCTAATATGCGCCGCCCTCAGCCGCATTTAGCTGAGCAGGGCGTCAACAAATTCCTGGGCATTAAATGGTTGCAAGTCTTCTATCTGTTCGCCTATGCCTATGAAATACACAGGCACAGGACGGTTCTTGGCTATCGCTGCCAGCACGCCACCCTTGGCTGTACCATCGAGCTTAGTGATGACCAACCCCGTCAACTGCAGGGCATCATCAAAGGCCTTGACCTGGGCCAGCGCATTCTGGCCGGTATTGCCATCAATAATGAGCAAGACTTCTTGTGGTGCGCCATCCATGCCTTTGGCGATGACACGCTTGATCTTCTTCAATTCTTCCATCAGATGCAATTGGGTAGGCAGGCGGCCAGCCGTATCTACCATGACCACATCGGTACCACGGGCGCGGGCCGAGGCGACTGCATCAAAGGCCACTGCTGCAGGGTCGCCGGATTCCTGGGAGATAACGGTGACATTATTACGCTCACCCCAGATCGTCAATTGCTCGCGTGCCGCAGCACGGAAGGTGTCGCCCGCTGCCAGCAACACCGATTGCTGGTGACTTTGCATATGCTTGGCCAGCTTGCCTATGGTGGTGGTCTTGCCCGCACCATTCACGCCGGTGATCATCATGACCAGGGGTTGATAGCGGCCCAGTTCCAGCGGTTTTTGCAAAGGTGTCAACAATTCCAGCAGCAAGACCTTCAGGGCGGCCTTGACCTGCTCGGCCTCTGTCAGCTTCTCTTCCTTGACCTTTTTCTTCAAGCCATCGAGCAGGAACTGGGTGGCTTCCACACCGGCATCCGAAGTCAGCAGGGCGGCTTCGAGTTCTTCATACAAATCATCATCTATGCGGGCACCGATGAAGAGGGTGGTAAGATTCGAGGAAGTTTTAGCCAATCCTGCCTTCAGGCGGCTCAACCATGAGCGTTTTTGCTCGGGCTCCGCTGGCTTGGGGGGGGCTATTTCTGTGACAGGAGAGGTGGCGGCTGTGGCTACAACAGTAGCTGAGTCACTGGCAGAAGTAACAGGTGCAGGGCTGGCTGGCGCAGTAATAACTGGTGCCGGATCAGCCACAACAACTGGTGCCTCTTCTTTGGGCTTCTTTTTGAAAAAACTAAACATCGGGATATTTTGGAGTGCGGGCGGCAAAAAAAGCCAGCCCTGATATTAGAATGCTGCCATTTTAACAGACAGCGCAAGATAAACTGATTTAGCCGCAGCAAGCATGCAATGAAAACAAATAGTAACAAAAAAACAAAAAACGCGACCACAAAAGCCGCGCCGGTAAAACGTCAAAACCACCAGGTTCGCATCATAGGCGGCGTCTGGAAACGCAGCCTGCTCAGCGTGGTCGATGCCGAGGGTTTGCGCCCTACGCCAGACCGCGTACGCGAAACCCTGTTCAACTGGCTGAATCATTTGCTGCACAGTAATTGGACTGGCGTACATTGCCTGGACCTGTTCGCCGGTAGTGGTGCCCTGGGCTTTGAAGCCGCCAGCCGCGGTGCGGCGCAAGTCATCATGGTCGAGGCGCACACGCCTGCATACAAACAACTGGAACAAGTCCGCGATAAATTGCAAGCCAGCCAATGCAAACTAATCAGGGCAGATGCACTCAAGGCAGTGGAGAGCATGGCAAGGCAGCCACAAAAAATGGATGTGATCTTCCTGGACCCTCCTTTTGAGCAAGATTGGCTGGATCGTATCTTGCCGGCATGCGCGAGCTTGCTCAGTCCTAAAGGCTGTATCTACGTCGAATCCGAGTTTCCCCTGGCTGAAGCAACGGGAGATGAAGCGACAGATGAAAAACTAGCTAAATTATTAAGCGGCTGGCATCTTATCCGCGCTGATAAAGCAGGCAGCGTCTACTTCCATATACTGCAACGCAACATTTTGCCGCATGAGGCGCACGAAAATCAGGCATAATGCCTGCTCAACTTGGTGCATATCCTTATGCAGATTGCGAAAAAAGGGAGTGAAGATGGTCACAGCCGTTTATCCGGGAACATTTGATCCGCTGACACGCGGTCATGAAGATCTGGTGCGTCGCGCATCCGGTCTTTTTGATACTTTGGTGGTGGGTGTGGCGGATAGCAAAAGCAAGAATCCATTTTTCTCCCTGGATGAACGCCTGGAAATTGCCAATGAAGTGCTGGGACATTATCCGAATGTCAAAGTAGAAAGCTTTTCAGGTTTGCTGAAGGATTTTGTGCGTAAAAATGATGCGCGCGTCATCGTGCGTGGTTTGCGTGCCGTGTCTGACTTTGAATATGAATTCCAGATGGCGGGCATGAACCGTTATCTGTTGCCAGATGTAGAAACCCTGTTCCTGACACCATCTGACCAATATCAATTCATTTCGGGCACAATAGTGCGTGAGATCGCCATGTTTGGTGGCGATGTATCAAAATTTGTATTCCCTTCAGTCGACCGCTGGCTGAAGAAAAAGGTCGCATTGCTGGCCGAGAGCAAGTCTTAAAGTAAGTACTGAATCAAGTAGTACATGAAAGCGAAGTGACAACATGGCCCTGATGATTACAGACGATTGCATCAATTGCGATGTCTGCGAACCTGAATGCCCCAATGATGCGATTTACATGGGGCCGGAAATTTATGAGATAGACCCGCATAAATGTACGGAGTGCGTGGGTCATTACAAGGAGCCGCAATGCCAGCAGGTTTGCCCTGTCAGTTGCATTCCTTTTAATCCTGAATGGCGCGAAACGCAAGAACAGTTAAACGCCAAGTATGAGCAATTGCAGGCAGACAAAAAGCCTGTGCAACAATAAGCCACGTCTAAAAACAGCGTACCTGGTTACGCCCACCATTTTTGGCCTGGTACAAAGCCCGGTCGGCGCGCAACACCAGGTCACGTGCCAGGCTGCTGGCATCGTCATAATTGGTATTCTCGTCTATGGTCGTCAGACCTATTGATATCGTTGCCTGGCAAGTGCCTGACTCACTCAAGACAAATTCCCGGCCTGCGATGCTTTTGCGTATGCGTTCAGCCACCTGTATTGCATCATGCAAATTGGTGTTGACCAGCACCACCACAAATTCTTCTCCACCAAAACGGCCCAGGGTATCACTGAGACGCAACTCATCCTTGATCCTTTTTGCTACTTCCTTGAGTACATCGTCGCCACCCTGATGACCATAACGGTCATTGATTTGCTTGAAAAAATCGATATCCAGATACATGCAGGCAATGCTGTATCTCTGCCTGCGTGCACGGGCGATTTCTTCCAGCATGCGTTGTTCTACATAGCGGCGGTTGCTGACATTGGTCAAAGGGTCAGTCAGGCCTATATAGGTCAGGCGCTCATTATTGATGACGTTTTCCAGGCAGATCGCAATGATGGAACCCAGGCGTTCAATAAAATCCGTCGCCATATTGGGCTGAAAACGGTCTGCCTTGAAGCTCCCCAGGTTCAGGCAACCGATCAGGCGGCCTTGCCTGCGCATGGGGATGATGGCTATGCTGGCTGGTTTTTTATTGAAACTGCTGAAGTAAGATGCATACGCCAGGCTTTGATATAAACCCAGCTGGGGTTTGCGCAAGGCAGTCTCAGGCTGGCTGAGTTCAACTTCGTGTCGCAAGAAAATCAGGTGCGGGAATTCTTGCAAATCTATCTTCAGGTCAGTCAGCATTTGTTGCAAGTCACCCAGCTTGTCGAATAGTACGAGTGACACTACATCCAGCTCAGAAGTGACCGCCAGGGCGCTGAAGATATTCGTGATCAGTTCGCGAAAACTATTGGCACCAATAATCTTCAAATCAAAACTCTGGTGACGCGCCATGATATTTTGATTGCGGTGAGCCAGTTCCAGCAAGCTATCGAGCCTGGCTCGTAAAGCCTGGTTTTCGCTTTGCAATGCCAGCAACGCAGATTGAGCCTGGTCTGGCTCTTCATCCAATGGTGCTGGCATCATGCTTTCCATTTTATTGATATCTGTCTAAGTTGGTTTCTGCATTAAAAAGCAATATTCATATTCATGACATCACCTACGCGCAATAACTGCCCTGCACCTTGTTCAACGATGACATTCATGCCAAAGGTAATGCCACCATCCACCAGGGGATTGGCGCGATAGGTTTGCAAGATATCCATAGGGTCGGGGCCAAACTCGCCAGTACTCTGATCTATTGAAGGCATGGGGCAGCGCGGACAAGGCTTTACAGGGCGCAATTGTATTTTGCTGCCCATCTCAAAATTCTCGGCATAGTCTTCTTCAAAAGCTTCTATGCCATCCAGCACGATATTCGGCCGGAAGCGGTTCATGGGCAAGGCAGCGCGGCCCTGTTTTTCCAGACGCTGGTTGAGGTCATCGAGCGAGGCAGATGCTGTCAGCAATATCGGGTAGCCATCAGAAAAACGCGTAGCCACCAGTTTGTCACCTGTCCATTTCTGGCTGGCATAACGTTGAGTCTGCGCTGTGCTGCGCACCAGTCGGCAAGGGGTGTCCAGCGCTTTGCTGAACCAGTCTGCCATGGCTTGCCCACAATCCATGGCACTGAAACTTTCTTCCCAGATGGTAACACTGGCGGTGCTGCTATCTTCTTGCGGATTCAAGGACAGTACAGGCATGCCGGGGGCGTGGATGTACAGGCCATCGCTGCGTATCTCGGGGCGTATCAGCGCCATCCTGGGAAACTCTCTTTGCGTCAGGAACAGACCCTGCTGATCTACCAGCATCCACTCCCTGTCATGTATGCCTTCAAAACTCAGGCCAGTTTCATTCAGGGTAGCCGCATCCAGAGCGATACCGGCACAGGACTTGATGGGGTAAATAGTGAGAGAGAGTATGCTGGGCATAGTGCGAAGTGAGTGAGCAAATTCAGTATCGGCTATTTTAATGGCTAATAGGCATTCACGCTGGGCTTTCAGGCATTTCCCTGGAATTCGCGGCGATAGGCGGATGGTGAAATGCCAAATTCACGGGCGAAGTAACGCCGCAGCAATAAACCCGTGCCAAAACCGGTATCGGCAGCAATATCATCAATGCCACGCTTGCTGGTTTCCAGTTGCCGCTGGGCCAGCGCCAGGCGCTGGTTCAAGAGCCATTTACCAACCGTGGTGCCGGTTTGCTGCTGGAAATGGCGGGTAAAGCTGCGCCTGCTCATCAGTGCTCTTTGCGCCAGTTGATCCAGTTGCTGCGGCTGGGCCAGGTGTGCCAGCATCCATTCCAGCACCTTGGCCAGCCTGTCATCGGTTGCCAGCACAGGCAACGGCTGTTGTATATATTGCGCCTGCCCACCCTGTCTGTGTGGTGCTACCACCAGACGACGGGCAACATGGGCGGCGATATCTGCGCCATAACTGGTGCGCAAGACATGCAGGCAGCAATCTATGCCTGCAGCCGTACCCGCCGAGGTAATCACGTCGCCATGGTCGACATACAAGACATTCGGGTCCAGGCTTATGTGCGGATAACGCTCAGAAAATGCCTTGGCCAATGCCCAGTGGGTAGTGGCACTGCGCCCATCCAGCAAACCAGCCTCTGCCAGTACAAAGGCACCCAGGCATAAACCTATCAGGCGCGCGCCACGCTGGTGCGCCTGGCGCAAGGCTTTCAGTAAGGCAGGCGGGGCAGGGCGCAAGTCATCATGCCAGGATGGCACCACCACCATATCAGCCTTGGCAAGCGTAGCCAAACCATGTCGCACACGTATGGCAAAACCCGCATTGGTCTGCACCTCATGCTGCGTGCGCCCAGTGCTATCAAGGCAAACCTTGAGATCGAAGGCTGGCATGGCCATCCCGCCATGGTGCTCACCAAACACCATGCAAGGTACGGACAAATGGAAGGGGCTGATGCCATCAAAGGCCAGCACCGCAATATTTACAGTCTTTTCAGGTAGGGATATCTGCATGGCCTGATTGTATCGAATATTGGCAATCGGGTCACTTATATTTCAACGCTCTATGGCCCATCATACAGTCCATGAACAGAGCAAAAGCTGATTCAAACTATTGATTCAATCATCCACACAAAAGGAAGCTACCATGAGCAACACTACCAACGACAATGTCAAACGCGCCCTGATCGTCATCGATGTACAAAACGAATACTTCACCGGCAATATGCTGATTGAATACCCTGACCCAAAAGTATCCCTGCACAATATAGGTCGCGCCATGGATGCGGCAAAAGCCGCAGGCATACCTGTGTTGGTGGTCCAGCATTCAGCATCAGAAAGCTCACCCATCTTCGCCCGTGGTTCCAAAACCTGGGAATTGCATGATGTGGTCGCCAGCCGCCATGCCGATCACCATATAGAAAAAAACATGGCCAGCGTCTTCACAGGCACGGATGCTGCTGCCTGGTTGCAAAAAAATGAAATCAATACCCTCAGCATCGTTGGTTATATGACGCATAACTGCAATGCCAGCACTATCTATGAAGCTGCGCATAATGGCTATCAGGTAGAAACCCTGAGTGACGCCACAGGCTCACTGCCGTATGCCAATGCCGCTGGCTATGTCAGCGCAGAAGAAATTCATCGTGCCTATAGCGTGGTCTTTCATTCCAATTTCGCCGCTGTTGCTACCACCGATAACTGGTTGGCCGCAGTCAGGGATGGCGTGGCACTGCCAGTCAGCAATGTATTGGAATCACATCTGGCAGGGCGCCAGCGCAAGGCTGCCTGATCAGATTGGATCAGAATGCAGGGCTATGCAATTGCGCCCTGCATTTTTTGCGCGGTAGAGTGCCTGGTCAGCTGCGTCGACCAGGGTCGATAAGTCCGTCCCCACCAGCAATGAATCTGCCACGCCAGCACTGAGTGTGCATTGCAGGCTATCGCCTTTCCAGGGCACACGCAGGTCTGCATATAGCAGGCGCACCCTCTCGGCCAGCAGGGCCGCACCTTGCTCATTGATACCTGCCAGCAAAATACAAAACTCTTCACCACCATAGCGCGCCAGGCAATCTTCGCTACGGATGACGGCCTGTAATAATACTGCGAGACGACGCAGTACTTCATCACCAGCCTGGTGACCATGCATGTCATTGATACGTTTAAAGAAATCCACGTCTATCATGATGACGGACATGGCGTCCCCTGTGCGGATGGCACGCGCCAGCAAGCGCCGTGATTCGTCTTCAAAGCTGCGGCGATTCAATGCACCAGTCAAACTGTCATGCGTAGCTTGTTCACGCAAATCGCTGACCAGGCGAAAAGTGATCAACAGCACCAGCGACAAGGAAATGGACAATTGCGACAGGCCGCCAAGAACCAGAAACACAGGATTGATATCGCCTTGCGCAAACAGCGTGACACCCTCCGCAGGCTTTGACAGCATATTCAAGGCCCGCAACAAACTCATCAACGCAATGAAAGAAAAAGAAGCCGCAGCCAGGTTGTAGGCAGTTTTCAATGGCTGCGCAGCTTTGACCATCAGCCTCACGGCACAGGCACCAAAAACAAGCGTGAATAACAGGGAGTTGGCAATCACCAGCATGCGTATGTCATCACGCAGCATGCCCAGCCACAGGCTTTGCAGCATCATTTGCACACCTAGCCATGCCGTCACCCAGTAATGACAGCGCTTGCCCTGGAAAGCTTCAATACCATTGTAGATAAAGCCTATGCCACAACCCATGACAAAAGGAACGGCGCTGATGATCCATACCGGCCATTCAGGAGACATCTGGGTACTGGTAAAAATACCCAGGCACATACAGCAATGCCCCAGCGCCCACTGGCGCGCCCCTCTGATGTTGTCAGCATGAAAACTGATAAGCGCCATCATGCCCGCACCCAGCAGATTAATCCCGCTCAGCATCAGCATAATCGTGCGGACATCAAGTTTCATGTCTGGCTCGCATGGGTGACAAGGGAAGGAGGTAGGTCAGGCAAATGCTCTCCACGAAGTAGGTGCGGGTGAGGCGGGATGGAATGCTGCTGAAGTGCAAATGATTATAGCGTAGGCAAAGGCCTTGACCATTGGCGCTACTACTTAGCGCTCTATGCGTCGGTTTTTTTACTACATTGCTGCGGGCGGGAGCTTTTGCAAGCTAATGCTTTTCACAACTTTATCCAACTGTAGATCAGCATATCGCTATGCTTTTGTTGCTTGCCTGATCCAATTCCGGAATACTTATTTCATTTTCATAACAGAGTTTCTTTCTTGGTAGCGGTGCTTTTTTTAGGCCTTGCTGGATGAAGTGAAGCTTTCGCTTTTACACCTGTATCTCGAATCAATACATCCGCAGGGATATTCATACCAACGTTCAAGTTTCGAATCATGCGTAAAGTTAATGCTCTACTACGCGACATGACTTCATAAACCCGACTTGTATTGCCAATCATAGGAGCTAAATCTTTTGGGGTTTTCCCCTGTTGCTCCATTCTGAATTTAATGGCTTCAATAGGATCCGGTGGTGGAATTGGATAGTGTTCCTGTTCATAACGCTCAACAAGCATCATGAGAATTTCGAAGCGATCGCCATCAGGAGTACCTGGAACTGGCTGCTCATCAAAATATGCGGAAACTTCGCTTAGCGCAGTATTGTATTCTGCAACGGTTCTGATTATTTTAAGTTCCATATCACACCTTCATTTCTATATTAGCGGCATTGACTTTATCGTATTCCGCATGTGTGCCAATGAACTTAATGTAGACGGCACCAAATTGATACGCGACGGCAGTAATCAATCGATAGGAATTCCCCTTGATATTAAATACGACGCGATCATTACTCAAAAAACTAGCACTCGCATATTGATTCTTGATATCTTGTGGTGTTTTCCAAGAGGCTTTTTCAGCTTCTGCGTGCCATGCCTTCAATGGCTGTTCGACATCGGGGTGAGTCGTCCAGAAGGTGATAAGCTGATTTTTAGAAAATATTCTCATGTACTTAAGTGTAGTCCCAATTTGGGACTTATGCAAATTATCACAACATTTCACATTAATTGCAAAAACAAAAAAGCCGCGATATTTCGCGGCTTTCATAGAGAGAATTCATGCTCTGAAGGATTTTTTGTAACGCTAAGAAATCCGCTGAAACAAAAATAGCAATTTAAACGTTAAATAAGAAATTCAACACATCGCCATCCTTGACTACGTATTCCTTACCCTCGGCGCGCATCTTGCCTGCTTCCTTGGCACCGGATTCACCCTTGAAGTTGATATAGTCATCAAATGCTATGGTCTGGGCGCGGATGAAGCCGCGTTCGAAGTCGGTGTGGATGACGCCGGCTGCTTGCGGGGCGGTGTCGCCTACGTGGATAGTCCAGGCGCGTACTTCCTTGACGCCGGCGGTGAAGTAAGTTTGCAGGCCCAGCAGTTTGAAACCAGCGCGTATCAGGCGGTCGAGGCCGGGTTCTTCCATGCCCATGTCGGCCAGGAACTCGGCTTTGTCGGCATCGTCGAGGTCAGCGATTTCAGATTCTATGGAAGCACAAATTGCCACGATAGGGGCATTTTGTGAATTTGCATAGGCCGTCAATTGATCCAGCAATGGGTTATTGGTGAAGCCGCTGTCAGAGACATTGGCAACATACATGGCAGGTTTGGCAGTAATCAGGCACAGTGGCTTGATGAGCAGCATTTCTTCTGCATCCAGACCCAGGGCGCGTACAGGCTTGGCATCGTTCAGCGCAGGCATGATGCGTTCCAGCACAGTCACCAGCTTCAACGCATCTTTATCGCCTGAACGGGCTTTTTTGTTTTCGCGGTGGATGGCTTTTTCTACTGTGCCCATGTCGGCCAGGGCCAACTCGGTCTGGATGACTTCGATATCGTCCAGCGGGCTGACCTTGCCAGCGACGTGGATGACATTGTCATCTTCAAAACAACGCACGACGTTGACGATAGCATCAGTTTCGCGGATGTGGGCGAGGAACTGGTTACCCAGGCCTTCACCTTTGGAGGCACCAGCCACCAGGCCGGCGATATCGACAAATTCAACAATGGCATTCTGAATGCGCTCAGGCTTGACGATGTCAGACAATTGTTTCAGGCGTGGATCCGGTACCTCAACCACACCGACGTTAGGCTCGATAGTGCAGAAAGGATAGTTTTCTGCCGGTATGCCTGCCTTGGTCAGTGCATTGAACAGTGTGGATTTGCCGACGTTAGGCAGGCCGACGATGCCGCATTTGAGACTCATGATGTTTTGCCAGTTGGATTTGATTAACCCGCTATTTTACCGGAAAGCCTGCCCTCCAGACTGATTCTGGCCTGAATTGCAGTAAATCTTGCTGATAAATGCAGCAGGTAATCACAAAATAATAGATATTCAGTAGCAAATTTGATATTGCCATCTTCAGTTTATGAGATTTTTTAAGACTTGCCTGACTCAGGCAAGGGCATTGCTCAAGCCTGTAGCTTGCCTGATCCTGCGTTTGCTGAGTTGGTGCAGCAAGGATGTCAGCATAATACCGGCGATGGTCAGGCCCAATACCAGTCCTATCCAGAAGCCGCGTGCTGCCATCGGCTGTTCGGGATGCCAGGGCAGCCATGCCGGTGCCAGACCCAGCAGGCAGCCTATAGGCAGGGCAAAGCCATAAAAGGCCATCAGGTGTATCAGCATGGGTGTGCGTGTAACTTTGTAGCCGCGTATGGCGCAGGATGCCGTGACCTGGGCAGCATCTGATAACTGGAAGATCGCTGCATACAACAGCAGCTCAGATGCCAGGGCCTGCACCGCCGGGTCAGAGGTATAGGCAGCCGCGACCAGGTCGCGGAAGAGCATGATGCCCAGCGCCGATATGACGGCAAAGCTGGTTGACAGTGCATAACCTGTCCAGGAGATAAAGCGCGCCCGTTCCGGGTCGCCCTCACCCAGGGTTTGCCCTACCCGGGTGGTCAGGGCGATGCCCAGGCTCAGTGGCACCATGAATACCAGGGATGAGAAATTCAGGGCAATCTGGTTGGCCGATACCGGCACCACACCAAAGCGGGCGATCAGCAAGCCGACCGCGCCAAAGGCTGAGACTTCAGCAAAATAAGTGACGCCTATAGGCAAGCCCAGGCGCAGGGTAGAACGGATTTCTGCCCAGTTCGGCGCTTCATAATGGCTGAAGGGGAAGGTCTCTTTATAGGCAGCGGCACGACGCATCCAGAATATCATGGCAGCCAGCATCAACCACAGGCCTGTGCCGGTTGCCAGCGCGCAGCCAGTGGAACCCAGTTTGGGGAACCCCAGATGGCCATAAATAAATAACCAGTTCATGACGATATTAAAAGTCAGGCCACCCAGCGCGATCATCATGACAGGCTTGGTCTGGTTCAGACTGGTGGTGTAGCCATACAGGGCACGGTACATGGCAAAGGCGGGCATGCCCAGGCTGATGACATGCACGAATTGCGAAGCCTTGGCATTGATGGCGGGGTCGAGTTGCAGATAATTGAAGACCAGGGTGGCGATATTCAAAAGTACACAACCGATCAGGCCTACACCCAGGCCCAGCCACAAGGCCTGGCGCACCATGTGTGGCACACGCTCATGGTTTTCTGCACCGACTTCATGGGCGATGACAGTATTTACCGCCATCATGATGCCCATCACGCTGACCAGGATGATTACCCAGACATTCGCACCCAGTGACACTGCGGCAAGGTCATTTGCACTGAGATGGCCGGTCATGGCCACGTCGGCCACACTCATGCCTACCGTGGCAAGTTGTCCTATCAAGACAGGCCAGGCGATGGTCCAGAGGGCGGCGGCTTCAGTACGGATGCGGGTTTTCATGCAGGGCAAACAAAGAGGAATGGGACCAGCATCTTACCGTAGAAAGCAAATTCCTTACTTTCTTCAGGATTTCCCTAGGTGGATTCCAGCGCCTTATTTTAATGTCTTAGCCATAGCTCGTTGAATGACACAAAACCAAATGGCGTCATCCTGACACCCGCCACATGGGGGGCGATGCTGACCAATTGGTTTTCATGCGAAATCGGGATCATCCAAGCTTCTTGTACCAGGCGTTTTCCTATGCGGGCATAGGCTGTCATGCGGCGTTTACTATCCGCCTGTGCCTTGATTTTCATTAAATCAGCATTCAGGGATTTCAATGCGGCTGCAGGCATCCAGCGGCGAAAGACGCTGTCGGCAGAAAACCATTCAAAGCAACCAAAATCCTGGTCATCATGCATAACTTCACGGGCCACCACCAGATCGGCGTCCTTCACCCATTCGCGGGCCATTAATTGGTCAAAGGGCAGGCTGGTCCAATTGACGATGAAGCCAGCGGCTTCCAGTCTTTGCTTGACGGCTTGCGCCAGGCTCAGTATTTCCTGGGTCTGGCCACTGACCATGCGTAATTTGTGGCCAGCCTTGAAGCTGCTGCACCTGGGTTTTTTGGCGACGCGATGTTTCCAGATTGCGAGCAAGCCCGATGCCGGTTTTCTACTGCGCTCCTCCGGGTCAAACAGGGTCTCCGGTGCCAGCCAGTCTGCCAGGGCCAGTCTTTGTTCTGCAGTCTTGAAAAGACTGCGGGCAGAATTGCAGATGATATAAGTGCAGCCAGATTCTGCACCGACTATGCTGTGTTTCTTTGTACTGTCTTGATGGGCATGACCAAACTGCAAATCAAATCCCGATGGGCCGGATGGCGGAGGCAGCATCCATAAATCAATTTCATCAAGCAGAGGGCGTTCGCGATAATAGTCCTTGAAAGCCTGCAGGGTCAGCTGGTAGGGATTATTGCGTATGATGCGAAAAGCACCGCTGCCTACCGGGAAGCGGTCAAAATCTGCCGCGCGCTGGCGTGGCACGATGGAGGAATTGGCCGTGGCCAGGCAATGTGGCCATAAATGATCCGCATGTGCCAGGTAAAAACTGACACGCAGGCTGGGCCCGGTTTCTATATGCAGCAAATGGTGATACAGGCGTTGGTAAATTGCGGGCTCGTCGCGCAGGCGCAAAATACTGGCCTTGACATCTTCTACGCCCAGTTCGCGGCCATCATGAAAACTCAGACCGGGACGTAACCAGAAATGCCAGACCGTTGCGTTTTTCTCGCTTTCCCAATGATGGGCAATCGCAGGGCGCAAGGCATTTTGCTGGTGATCAAAAGTCATTAGCCGCGAAAAAATTTGCCGTGCCAGGTGGGCCTCGAGGCGGCCATGAACTTTCAGAGGATCCAGGCTTTCTACGCTGCGAAATAAGGGCATGCGCAAACTGCGACTGGCGCTGTCCGGCATGCCCAGGTAATCAGGCAGGCGGCTGGCCAGTTGCTGACGCTGGTTGCCGTCCAGGCTGGCAAAGGCTTGCTCAAGGTCGCCGCGGGCCAGCAAGTGCGACAAATGATCCAGCGCCAGACTATCCGGACTTTGCAAAAGCTGCAGTTGCGAGTGATGGCCACGTCCACGTCCGGCTTGCCAGCTCAGCCAGCCTTGTGCTTGCATCTTCGCCAGTAGGTTACGCATATTGCGCTCACTGCAATGCATGGCCAATGCCAGAGCGGGCAGGCCGGGTTGTTGCTCATGCTGCTGCAAAAAAATGTGCAGCTTGCGATATTGATCCAGTAATTTCATGCAGGCTTAGACCAGGTGAACATCAGCTTCATAAAAGGGGAAAAAACTTTTTTTATTATATCCATTTTTCCTTTCTGCTTTTTTAAACATACTGTCCAACATCAGTAAGCCCTGTTATTGAATGCTCGAAAAAGGAAGATGATGGTCCGCTTTCCCAATGCCGTGATACGGCTTTTATGCAGCTCATTTGTGTTTGTCATGGGGCGTGCGGTGGCATTGCCTTTCATGGCCTTGTACCTGACCGAGCATCTGGCATTGAACCAGCAAGTCATAGGCTGGATCCTGGGCGGCAGTATTTTCTTTTCTACCTTGTTCAGTTTGTATGCTGGCTATCTGGCAGACCGGCTCAGTAAAAATTTTCTGATGAAAACAGCGGGTGTCGTGGTTGCCATTTGCACGGTTTCATTGACAGTCGCACCGAATGCCTGGACAGTCTTGCTGGCCCTGATGTGTATAGAGTCAGCACTGACCTTGCGCGGCATTTCGCTGAAAGCCACCTTGGCCGACCTGTTGCCGCCAGAACAAAGGGCGAAGGCATTTTCGTTTAATTACATGCTCATCAATGTGGCATTTTCATTGGGACCATTGCTGGGAGCATGGTTGTTTGCCATCAAGCTGACTGGCCCCTTGTGGCTGGCGGCAGGCTTCTCGCTGCTGGCATCGCAGGTACTCGGCAAGCCAGCCGTGACCAACAAGGTCAGTGCAGAAATTAAATCCAGCCCAGCAGGTTTTAAAGCGACCATGCGGGTATTGCGAAGTGACCGCCGCCTGGTCTTGTTCAGCATGGGCAGTGTGCTCACGTCGTTTGTTTTTGGCCGCTTTGTCTCGGGCTATTTATCGCAATACCTGATCGTCAGCCAGGGCGCGCAGGCCGCAGCACAATTGCTGCCCTTTATCCTCATTAGCAATGCGGTGACAGTGGTGCTCTTGCAGTATCCCGTGGGCAAACTCATGCAGCAAAAATACCTGTTTCGCTGGGTGAGCCTGGGTGCCACTTTATATGCCGTGGGCCTGTTCGGTTTCATGCATGCCAGCACAGCAATGAGCTGGGTAGTGGCTACCCTGGTTTTCACGGTGGGGGAAGTGATAGTCATCCCCTGTGAATACATGTTCATAGACATGATAGCGCCTGCCGACAAGCGTGGCAGTTACTATGGAGCACAAAGCCTGGCCATGTTTGGTGCTGCTCTGAATCCCGTCGTCTGCGGTTTCTTGCTGGCGCATTTTCACAGCGACGTGATGTTCTGGGTGTTGATCTCAGCAGCCTTGCTGGGGGTATTGATGTATTTTGCCGGAACTCATAGTCAAGCTGGCAAAGCAGGCAAACCTGCTCAAATTGTGGAAGAGCCTATGTCCACAATAGCAGCCATGCCGGAAGTGCTGCCAGAAGCCAGCAAGCCGCAGGCCAGTTCTCCTGTTCTGACGGCTAGTCAGCAGCTCGCCGGGAATCGCATCAAGAAATTGTTTCCCTTGTCCTGAGTTCCATTTCTTTCTTGTGTCTCTAGTGTCTTTATTAGGCTGCCCCTAAAGGGCAGCCTTTTTCCTTTTCGGTTTTTGCATATTCCGTGCATATGCAATTTCCTTGACATTTCCATATTTGCGCCCTAAAGTGATATCACTTTGATTTCAAAGTGCCATCTATCAGGAGAAAGTATGAGTACTACCTCAGTGTCAGCGAATGCAAAAAAATTAATACAAGAGCGTTCCCGCCCATCGCTAGACGGTTATTTCATGATTATTGTTGGCCTGCTGCTGGTGGCAGGTGGTGTGTATAGCTTTATCGACCTGCTCAGTCACAGTGGCGACCCTTATATTCCAGGAGTATTGGCGCGCCTGGCTGTGGTGGTGGTGGGTATTTTTACCCTCACTGGCCTGTACATGCTGCAACCGAATGAAGCGGCTTTATTGTCATTGTTTGGACAATACAAGGGTACGGACCGCAGTGAAGGCCTGCGCTGGGTCAATCCTTTTTATGCCAAACGCAAACTCAGCCTGCGTGCCCGCACCCTCAATACTGCAGCTTTGAAAGTCAATGACAAGCGTGGCAATCCCGTGGAAATTGGCGCTGCCATAGTCTGGCGTGTGCAAGATACCGCGCTGGCGATTTACAATGTCGATGACTTTGAACGCTTCGTTCACATACAGGCAGAAGCTGCCATACGCCACCTGGCCACCCAGTATGCCTATGACGATGGTGAAGACCTGGCTGAAGGCGAGACTACGCTGCGTGCAGGCATGGATGTAGTTGCCAGTGCCATGCGTGATGAATTGCATAATCGCTTCACGGCAGCCGGTATAGATGTAGAAGACGCCAAACTCACCCACCTGGCTTATGCGCCAGAAATTGCCCAGGTCATGTTGCGCCGTCAGCAGGCAGAAGCCATCATCAGCGCCCGCAAGAAAATCGTGCATGGTGCGGTCAGCATGGTCGAAGCTGCCTTGCAGGGTTTGTCCGAACGCAAGATATGCGAACTCGATGATGAAAGAAAAGCTGCCATGGTCAGCAATTTGCTGGTAGTGCTGTGCTCGGATAAAGAGACCCAGCCCGTCATCAATACTGGCACTTTATACAATTAAAAACGGAGACGCATCATGTCTAATCCTGTCTACATAGAAAAGCAATGGCTGAAGTTATTGTGGATTATTTTGCCTGTCAGCACCGTGCTCTTATTCGCGGTGCAAATGAAATATCTGGGCCAGGGCCTGATAGCGATCAAACTGGCATTGCCCCTGGTCAGTGTGTTGACCTTGGTATTTTTAGGGTGCCTGACGACCGTGGTGGATGCCAGCCACTTACGCTGGTATTTTGGCCTCGTTGGTTTTCCTTCCTGGAAAATTGCCTTGTCAGATATTGCCTCGGTAGAAGCCACCACGACCAGCATGATGGATGGTTACGGTATCCGCTTCACCAGCAAGGGCATGCTCTATAACGCCGCTGGCAAGGCAGCGATACTGGTGGTTTTGCGCAATGGCAGAAGCATACGCCTCGGCACCCAGGATCCACAGCGCCTGCTCAGTTATCTGACACCTCGTTTGACTGCCAGATAATGGCTAGCCCAGGAAAAAAATCCTTCCCCCTGCGCATCGATCCCCTGTTGTGGAACGAGATCGAGCGCATGGCGGCACAAGAGCTGCGCAGTGCCAATGCCCAGGTTGAATACCTGCTCAGGCAGGCCTTGAAACAGCAAGGACGACATATACCTTCGGCAAAGGCAGTGACAGATGCCGAAGGTAAAGATGACAATCTGCCAGACGAGCAAAGCTGAAGAGATTAAGGCTGGCAGCAGGTAAGCACAAAGCCCGTTATACTGGCCTCATCTATGAATTATCTCGCCCACATTTACCTGGCCCAGCATAGCGATCACGCCATGCTGGGTGCCTTGCTCGGTGACTTTGTCAAACTGAAAGACACCGTGCTTTATCACCCTGAGATCCAGGCCGATATCCAGATGCACAGGCTGGTCGATAGCTATACCGACAGCCACCCCATCGTCTTGCAGGCCAAAGCCTTATTCCAGGATCAGCACCGCCGCTATTCCGGCATTTTGCTTGATATTTTTTATGACCATGTGCTGAGCCAGCATTGGCCACAAGACAGCCCTGCTCCACGCCAGGAACTGATACAAGGCTTTTATGCCGCCTTGCAAGCGCAGTCAAAAATAATCTTGCCCGACAACCTGCAGGCCGCCTTGCCGCGTATGCTGAGTCAGGACTGGCTGGGGTCTTATCATGAATTTGACGGTGTCAGAATCGCGGTAGAACGCACTTCGCAAAGACTGTCAAAGAATGGTGATTTGTTGCGTGCAGGTCTGGATGATTTGCAAAGCAACTACGATGCATTAAGCAAAGGTTTTCAGGAATTTTTCCCCGAGCTTAGACAGTATGTCACTGCGCAGCGCGGGCAAATGCAATCTCAGTCAAATTAGAAATTCAAGGCCTGTACCAGGTCCAGATTTGGCTTATCGACAAAGGCTGCAAAGTCATCCCGCATGCGTGCGCTTTCGCTGATCGCCAGTTTCCAGTTCTGGATGCGGAAATCATGGTTCGTGCCGTAATAGAAAAAGTCCTTGCGGTCTGGCAGCTTGCTACGCGTCAGCCTCTTCAGGAAAGACGGCGACGGTGACACCATGATCACATTATCCAGCCATTGGCGATTGGCACCCATGCCAGCCCTGCGCCAGGGCAAGGGTTTATCCAGCCAGCCGGGCACGATGTGATCGGTAAAATGCGGGTAGAGCACCAGGTCGCCATCCTTGCTGCCTGCCACGCGGGAATAAGGCAGGGCCAGGTGATAATCGATGATGCCACCATCCCAGTAAGTGCCAGCTGGCGCATGCGGGATATGCGCGACTGGCTCCATGATCAGCGGCAAGGTGCCGGATGCCAGTAGCGACCAGCCCAGGTTATCTGTTTTCAGCGGGCAGAAATGCGTATCAAAACCATCGAACTTGGCTTTCAGCCAGAATAGCGGGTCGCGCGTATCGCCTACAATCACGCGGTCCATATGCCTGGCCAGTTGTGAGCGCGAAGCCAGGTTGGCAAAGGTCGCCGCCACAAAGCCAGCCTTGGCTTTGTTCACCGATCTGGGTGCGCTCAACAAACCGCGGCCACGCACGGCCAGTAAATGCAACCTGTGCAAAGGCTGGTTGACGATTTCTGCTTCATGTCCACCGATGAAGTCATGCAAGAGATTCTGGATTTCCCGCGTTACATACTGAGCAGAAGGTTTTTCAGGATAACGCTGTTCGCAATACAAATCACCCAGGCGCTGGAAAGCCGCCACCGGATCAGCATGGCTGGCTGCTGCCATGCGCCAGGCACCGATAGACGCACCGATCAGCGTGCGTTCACGCGGTGCTGTTGGTAACCATGTACCAAATAGCCATTGATCCAAAGCCTGCAATATCAAACCCTTGGGGCCGCCAGCCGCTGCCGGAATAATGGCAACGTCCTGCGCACGCAAGCCATGCTCACGCAGATGCGCGTAGGCTTTGCGACCGGCATGGATTTGTATGGCTGAACTCATTTTGTCGTATGGAGCTGCATCATCGCTTCAGGAAATTTACCTTCAACCAGCAAGGGTAACACGGCCAGGCTATTGGCGATGGCTTCATCTATCGGCCCCTGTTCTTCCTTGCGTGGCCTGTGCAAGACAAAGTCGGCCACACCCTGCGTCAAATTCAGGCTACGCGGGTGGCCTATGCCTATGCGCAAACGCCAGTAATCCTGGGTGCCCAGGGCTGCCGTAATATCTTTCAGGCCATTATGCCCGCCAGATGAGCCACCCAGTTTGAGCTTGGCAATACCAGGCATGATATCCAGTTCATCATGCACCACCAGCACCTGGTCAGGCGTGATCTTGTAGAAGCGGCAGATAGCACCTACCGACTGCCCGGAACGGTTCATGAAAGTTTGCGGCTCCAGCAGCCATACCTCTTGATTGGCAATGCGAGTCTTGCCCACCAGGGCATTGAAGTTCTTGTCTCTTTGCAGGCTGGCTGGCAATTGGTCCACCAGCCAGAAGCCGGCATTGTGGCGGGTTTGTTCATATTCAGGGCCGGGGTTACCCAGGCCGACGATCAGGCGTATGGTCATTGCTAAGTTGGTATCTTGTTATTGCAGGACTGCTGTCCTGTGGGAATGAGGGGTATTATAACTAAGCTCAATGCGCTAAGGTATTAAAGCGAAAGCGGGGTCGTGAGAAGAGCATTGGGGGCTGTTGCTTGCCTGTCATTTCACGTATATGCTCGGCGCTCAATCCCGAGCAATCTTATTAATGTCATTCCTGCGTGTTTTTGGCAGGAATCCACCGGGCTGGCGCTCCAGCGGCGGTCGTGGCATATCGTGAAGTGCATTAATTTCAGATTTTTATTATTTTGCGTATCTGTTTTTAAGAACCTGTGCACATAATTTCCGATCGCTGGCCGGTGGTAGACCGGCGGCTACACACCTTTTTGCTTCGCCAAAAAGTTGTGCCAAAAAGGCGACCCAGGCATCGTCGCCCCCTAAAGGGGGTTCCCGTTTGTGCAGTACAAAAAATGGGAAGGCCCGAAACTCGCCTGCGGCTCAGACAGCGGTCCTTCTTTTTCCATTTTCTGTACTGCACAAACGGCGTCGACACATGGGGACTGCGGAAAAGCAAAAGCAAAAGCAAAAGCAAAGGCAAAGGCAAAGGCAAAGGCAAAGGCAACACGACCTTTATTCATATTTTTATCAGCGAATAATTGAACGGCCTGTTCAAAAAAACTCCCGTGCCTGCATATTCAAAGAACACGCAGTTTTGGGTGCACGGGACAAAGAGGGTTGGGTAGGTCTGTTTTTTCCATGTCTCACGAACTTAGATCCGAAAGGCACGGACTTTAATCAGGCATGCAAGGACAGCGCAAGCCGCTGGCGGCTTGCCTTTCTTGCTTGCAGGGCGACGGCGATGAAGGCGATGAGACCGGACCAGAGCAGGGAGAATGCCAGGGTCCACCAGGCGATGGGTGCGCGTTCTATATAGCTGGCCAGGTAGCGTTCTATGGTGATGCCAGCGACCGGCAGGGCGATGGCGGCAGACAGTAAAGTCAGTAAGCCTATCTCTCGCATCACCAGTGTAGCGATATGGCGTTTTTCGGCGCCATAGAGCTTGCGCAGGGCGATTTCTTTTTCTCTTCTTTGTACGGTATAAGCTGACAAGGCATAAGTGCCAAATGCAGCGATGGCGAGAGCGATGAGGGTGGAGATGGAGAGTAAACGACTCAGTCTTTGGTCCTCTTCATAATTGGCATCGAGAATTTGCTGGGCGCTATGCATTTCCAGCAGTTTGCCAGGGAAGTAGACCGGCCACAGGCTTTGCAGGGTGCTGGCCGTTGCTGCAACTGAATCACGGCTGCGTATGCTGAGTGCTGTGCCTGCGACCCAGAGTTCATAAGCAATGGCACGTGGTGCTTCATGCAGGGAATGGAAGCGCAATTCCGGGGCTATGCCTATGATGCGCTTGCTGGCCTGCTTGCCGTCGAATTGCGTATACACCAGGACTTTTCCTAGCGCTGCTTCTGGAGAGGCAAAGCCCAACTGGCGTGCTGCCACTGCATTCAATACCATGGGTTCGGCATCGCCTTCCTTGTCCAGTTTGGCATCGAACAAACGTCCTGCGACAGGCTTGATCTGGTAGGTATTAAAAAAATTGACACTGACAGATTTCATGTCGGGGGCGATAGATGCGCCACCCGGTAGTTTGACATCCATCAGCCAGGGATTGATATAGCGCCCTATTGCATCGGTGGAAATCGCCATGCTGGCAACCCCTGGATTTTTTGATAGCGCAGCCATCAGGCCCAGGGCATTCTTGCTTTCACTGGCAGGCTCGGGCAAATCGACGACCAGTAGTGGCGCTGCGTCAAAACCAGGTGAAGCTTTAATCGCAAATTCAGCTTGCCAGGCAATCGCCAGGGTGACACTGGCCAGACCCATGGCAGTAGCGATCTGCAAGACTGTCATCAGCCTGCGCAATTGCCTGCCTTGCGTCGATTCGCTATCCGGGCGGCCTGCCAATACCTGGGTAGGGCGGGTGCGAATGGCAATCCAGGCGGGGTAGATGGCTGTCAACACAGCCAGAAACATGCCTAAGCCTATGGCGGCAGCAATATTGGCACAGGAGACTATGCTATCAAGCTTGCGGTTCATTAATTCTGCAAACAGTGGCAAGGCCAGGTAAGCCAGCAATAAACCCAGCCCGGTTGCCAGCATGGAGACCAATAAAGATTCAGCCAGGAATTGCAGGATGATTTGGGGAATGCTGGCACCGAGCACCTTGCGCATGCCTATCTCGCGTTGCCTGCGCAGAGTACGCACGGTCGCCAGATTGACATAATTGATGGCAGCCAGCACCAGGATCAGGATGGCGATGGCAGTCAAGCCTTTGATGATGGCTGGATCGCCACGATCGCCAGGCATGGTAATGGGATTCTTTGCGATTTCCTGGTCAAAATAGGCATCCCGCAAAGGCAGGAGACTGAGATCCATGGCCTTGCGTGTACCCAGGCGCGCCTTGGCATCGGGCAGCATATTGTTTTGCACGCTGCCAGCATGATCGACGATATCTTGCAGGGCGGCAGTGATCGCAGTCAGTGAACTGCCTCGCTGTATGCGTATGAACAGTTTGGCATTTGCGCCATCGGCACCCGTCAATGCCTCGGCGCGTGCATCATCAGGTATCAGTACAGAATTGATGCCAACCAGGGCGGCAAAGGGTATCGTGGTATTGTCTGCCGGGTCACGCAAGATGGCAGCTACGCGCAGACTTTTTTCCGCAATTTTTATGGATTGACCAAGCGCGGGAGATAGTCCAAATATTTTTCTGGCAGCACTTTCGGTCATTGCCAGATTTTCAGGGCGTTCCAGTGCTAACTTGAGATCTCCGTCAATTGCCTGCAAGCCCAGCATTTCTGCAAAGCCTGGCAAGGTGGGAAGAATCTTGAGCTTGCTGAGATTGTCAGCTATGCGAATAGTGGCTTCCGGTTTTTGAAAATAACCGCTGATATCAATGACACCAGGGATCTTCTTGCCAGGCAGGCGCAACAGGGCGGGGGCCTGGTCAAACCTGGCTTCTGCCGGATCGACATTGTATTTGTGCTTGATGACATATACTTCGTCGGCATGCGGGATCTGGCTATCATATTCATAGGCATAACGCACAAAGCCCAGCATCAGCAGGCAAAAAGCCATACCTATGCCCAGTATCACAATGCTGGTAGCTGAATATCCTGGTTCTTGCGCCAGCACGCGCCAGCCTATGCGGAAATCTCTTATTTTCATCTTGATCTCCCGCTCAGGCAGCTTGCAGGGCATCGACCACGATGCGGCCATCAAGCAAGTGCAGGGTGCGTGAAGCCTGTGCCGCATGCGAAGGCGAATGCGTGACCATGACCACGGTCGTACCTTCTGCATTGATGGTGCGCAGCAAACGCATGACTTCATCACCATGGGCACTGTCCAGGTTGCCAGTAGGTTCGTCAGCCAGCAAGACTGCAGGATTGGCGATCAGGGCGCGGGCAATGGCAACGCGTTGCTGCTGGCCGCCAGACAGTTGTGAGGGCCGGTGATTGGCCCTGTGGCTGATGCCCAGTTTTTCCAGCATGGCAGCAACACGCGCGCGTCTTTCTTTTGTCGGGGTGGCGGTATATTCCAGTGCCAGTTCCACGTTCTCGGCCACAGTCAATTCTTCTATCAGATTAAAGCTCTGGAAGATGAAACCTATACGGCCACGACGCAATTGATTGAGTTTGTTTTCACTCCAGTTGGAGATGTCCTGGCCTTCAAATACATAGCTTCCATGGGTAGGTATATCCAACAGGCCCAGCAAGCCCAGCAAGGTGGATTTGCCGCAGCCAGATGGCCCGGTGATGGCCACATATTCACCCGCATCAATATCCAGGTCTATCTGGTCCAGTGCCGTGGTTTGCACTTCGCCTGTGATATGGATTTTGCTGACAGCTTTGAGTTTTATCATCTTATGTCTCCCGTTTTAATTATTAATCTGTAAGCGTTTTGCGTTAAGAAAATTGGCATAGCCCGATACGATCACTTTGTCTCCTTTTGCCAGACCTGACAAGACTTCTATCTGGCGATTATTGCGTCTGCCGATTTTTATTTCACGCCTTAGGGCTTGTGTCCCATCGGGTTTGAGAACAAATACCCAGTTGCCGCCGGTGTCAGTGATAAAGCTGGTATTGGGAAGCAACATGGCTTGCCCCGGCTCACCCAAAGTGATATTGGCTTCCAGGCTTTGCCCAGGGCTGATCGCATAATCCTGTCCTTGCGCAAACTCCAGTTCTACCTTGAAGCGACCGTCCTTGATTTGCGGAAAGACCTTGCCTACCACGATGGTCAGGGTTTTATCACCCAGATGTGCGACTCCACTTCGTCCACTGGCAATGCGGTTCAAATAATATTCATCGATCTGCGCCCCCAGTTTTACCAACCTGGGGTCATCAATGCGGCCTATGCGTTTTCCCGCTATCATGGTTTCGCCGACTTGCAAATGAAAGTCTGTCAACCTGCCTGCCACTGGCGCGCGCACTGCCAGTGCTGCCACCGTCGCATTCACCAGTTGCAAGCCTGACTGCAAGCCCCGGATGCCATTTTCCATCTGCAATTGCGCATCATGCTTCACTTTCAGTTCTGCATCGCGACTGGTCTTTTCTTCATCGACAGCAAATTGCGCACGTGCCAGTTTATCTGCTGATTCTTCTAGTGCCACCAAAGAGATAAAACTTTGTTCTGCCAGTTTTTCATTTCTGGCATGTTGCTTTTTTGTTTGCGCCAGTTCAAATTCCAGTGCTGACAAACGGCGCTGGTGATCGGTATTACCCAACTGGAAGTTCACACGCAAATTCGCGAGATTGGATATCTGTTGCGTATGTTCTGCCTGGCGTGCCAGCAATTCCAGGTTGCGCTGGGGATTGGACAGGCGGAACAATAATTGCCCCTGTTTGACCATGCTGCCATCCTGGGCAAACACTTCTTCCACACGACCAGATTCAACAGTATCGAGCACCACAGAATTGAGCGGTTCTGCGGTAGCACGCAACATCAGGTCATCCAGATATATCCCTTGCTCTACACTGGCAATACGCAGCTCAGTTGCTGACACCAGCAAGCCTTGCGGCAGCATATACCAGGCCAGAGTGGCTAAACCGACTAGCAGTAATAGTGCAAAGCAAGCCTGTAGCCAGCGCTGGCCGCACTTTCTGGGTATCACTTTGTCCATCGCCACACCGGTGATGGCAGGGCGTACATTTGGCTTGTTCATCTCTGGATTTTTTTGCTGTCTCGCCATGCCTATTGCAAAGCCCATGCCAGGGAGAGATGTCATGTTTGTGCCCCTGAAAACCAGTATCTACAGTATATTTTTTGTGACATTGTCCGAAAATGGACAAGTTCAATTGTTCATTTGCGGACACGGCTGGCCAAATAAAAAAGCGCTGTCCCCATCACAGGAACAGCGCTACAAATGCATGTCAAAAACTTATTTGGATTTTTTCAACAACGGCAACAAATATTTACCCGTCACACTCTCAGGATTATCCGCCACTTCTTCCGGCGTACCTGTCGCGATAATCTTGCCGCCGCCAGCACCACCTTCAGGGCCAAGATCAATGAGCCAGTCAGCCGTCTTGATGACATCCAGATTATGCTCAATGATGACCACGGTATTACCTTGGTCACGCAGCCTGTGTATCACCTTCAACAACAAAGCGATATCATGGAAGTGCAGGCCAGTGGTCGGTTCATCGAGGATGTACAGGGTGCGGCCAGTATCACGCTTGGATAATTCCAGCGACAGCTTGACGCGTTGCGCTTCACCACCCGAGAGGGTAGTCGCACTTTGCCCCAGGCGTATGTAACCCAGGCCCACATCCAGCAGGGTTTGCAGTTTGCGCGCGATGATAGGCACGACCTTGAAGAATTCATGGGCATCTTCCACCGTCATGCCCAGCACTTCATTGATGTTCTTGCCCTTGTAATGCACTTCCAGGGTTTCACGGTTATAACGCTTGCCATGGCAGACATCGCAAGGCACATACACGTCAGGCAAGAAATGCATCTCCACCTTGATGACGCCATCGCCCTGGCAAGCTTCACAACGGCCACCCTTGACGTTGAAAGAGAAACGGCCTGCGCTATAGCCCCGTTCTTTTGCAGTTGGCACGGTAGCAAACAAGTCACGTATAGGCGTGAACAAGCCAGTGTACGTCGCGGGGTTGGAACGTGGGGTACGACCTATCGGTGCCTGGTCGACAGAAATCACTTTGTCAAAATGCTCAAGGCCAGTGACATGGTCAAATGTTGCTGGCTCGGTTTGTGAACCATACAGGTGACGCGCAGCGACATGATAGAGCGTGTCATTCACCAGCGTGGATTTGCCTGAGCCGGATACACCCGTCACGCAAGTCAGCAAGCCCACCGGCAATTTCATCGAGACTTTTTTCAGGTTATTGCCACGCGCACCAGCAATCAGCAATTGCTTGGCAGGGTCAGCCTTGGTACGTTTTTTGGGGACTGCAATTTCCAGCGCACCACTCAGGTATTGCGCAGTCAGCGAACGCTTGTTGCCCATGATATCTGCCAGCGTACCCTGGGCGATAATTTCACCACCATGTACACCTGCACCTATACCCATATCGACCACAAAGTCGGCGCAACGTATGGCATCTTCATCATGTTCTACCACCAGCACACTATTACCGATATCGCGCAAATGCTTGAGCGTGTCGATGAGTCTGTCATTGTCACGCTGATGGAGGCCGATAGACGGTTCATCGAGTACGTACATGACGCCAGTCAGGCCAGAACCAATTTGCGATGCCAGGCGTATACGCTGGGCCTCGCCACCAGAGAGGGTATCGGCACTGCGTTCCAGCGACAGATAATCGAGGCCGACGTTATTCAGGAAAGTCAGGCGCGCTGTGATTTCCTTGATGATGCGGTCAGCGATATCGCGCTTGGAACCGGTCAGCTTCAGGTGTTCGAAGAAATGCAGGGTTTCGCGCAAAGGCATGGCGCTGATATCGTAAATCGCCTTCTCCTGTTTGCCTGTACCGACCTTGACATAACGCGCTTCTATACGCAGGCGTGCGCCATCGCAAGATGGGCATTGCTTTTCATTGATGAACTTGGCCAGCTCTTCCTTGACGGCCATGGAATCAGTTTCGCGATAACGGCGTTGCAAGTTCGTGACCACGCCTTCAAAACTATGTTCCTTGATGACGGTACGACCTTTTTCATTGATATAGGTAAACGGTATTTGCTGTTTGCCTGAACCATACAAAATGATTTGCTGAGCTGACTCTGGTAATTGCTCGTAAGGCGTATCAATATCAAATTCATAGTAAGCCGCCAGGTTGGACAACATCTGGAAGTAGAATTGATTACGCCTGTCCCAGCCCTTGACCGCACCACTTGCCAATGACAAATTAGGGAAGGCGACGATACGTTTAGGATCAAAGAATTCTATATGCCCCAGACCATCACATTCAGGGCAGGCCCCCATGGGATTATTGAAAGAGAACAGACGCGGTTCCAGCTCCTGCAATGAATAACCGCAAATAGGGCAGGCAAATTTGTTCGAGAATAATTGCTCATGATTGCTGTCCATATCCACAATCAGGGCGCGACCATTCGCCAGGCGCAAGCAAGTCTCAAATGATTCTGCCAGGCGCTGTTTGATATCTGCCTTGACCTTGACGCGGTCTATGACCACATCTATCGTATGCTTCTCGGTCTTCTTCAGCTTGGGCAGATTATCGACTTCATAAATCTTTGCCTCATGCGTGCCGCTCTGTACGCGAAAACGTATAAAGCCCTGCGCCTGCATCTGTTCAAACAAATCCATGTGCTCACCCTTGCGATTGGCGACCACAGGCGCGAGTATCATGAGCTTGGTATCTTCCGGCATGGCCAGCACGGCATCCACCATTTGCGATACAGATTGTGCAGCCAGCGGGTTTTCAGGATGATCCGGGCAATACGGCGTACCCACGCGTGCATACAACAGACGCAGATAATCATGGATCTCGGTGACCGTGCCAACGGTAGAGCGCGGATTATGTGAAGTGGCTTTTTGCTCTATGGAGATGGCCGGTGACAAACCCTCGATCAGATCGACATCCGGTTTTTCCATCAACTGCAAAAACTGGCGCGCATAGGCTGACAGTGACTCTACATAGCGGCGCTGGCCTTCTGCATACAGGGTATCAAACGCCAGCGAAGACTTGCCCGAACCAGACAGGCCAGTGATCACCACCAGCTTATTGCGCGGCAAGTCTATGCTGATATTTTTCAGGTTATGGGTACGGGCGCCGCGTACGCGTATCAATTCACGTTTTTGTGCCAATTGAACATCACTGGCATCAAATTCGATTTCTGCCGGTTTGGGCGCTTTTGCTGCTTTTGTGCGTGTCGTCATAGTCTCTGTGCTGAATTTGGGCCGAATTGGAGGAAGTAGGCGTGCAACCTGATACTATAACGGGTTTTGAAAATTACCGCGGGCTCGTCTTTGCTTTGCGCAAACTAAACACATCAGACGAGTTTTTTGAATATGACTATTGCAACATCTTCCGACGCATCCGCCCTGAGTGAGCAAGAGCCTGCTGGCATGAGCCGCGAGGAAATCAGCTCCAGCGCCTCCCTTGCTTCCATCTTTGCCTTGCGCATGCTGGGTCTGTTCCTCATCCTGCCGGTATTTGCGATTCATGCCAAAACCCTGCCTGATGGTAATAATGCCAGTCTGGTTGGTCTTGCCATGGGCATGTATGGCCTGAGTCAGGCGTTCGGGCAAATCCCGTTTGGCATCGCTTCTGACAAATTTGGCCGCAAGCGCATTATCGTCATCGGTTTGTTGTTATTCGCGATTGGCGCTTTTGTTGCCGCATCCGCAACCACAGTGGTTGGTGTCATCATCGGTCGTGGCATACAGGGTGCAGGCGCGATCTCAGCCGCCATCACCGCCCTGATTGCCGATACCACCAGAGAAGAACATCGCACCAAGGCCATGGCCATGGTAGGCGGCTCCATCGGCCTGACCTTTGCGTTTTCACTGGTGGCCGCACCCTTGCTGTATCAAAGCATAGGCATGAGTGGCATCTTTGCCATGACCGGCGTCTTGTCACTGGTGGGTATCGTGGTTGTCTTATTCATCACGCCAGAAGCACCCGCCATACGCCATAAACCCGTACCCCTGTCCGTGGTCTTGAAAAATACCGAACTCATGCGCCTCAATTACGGCGTATTTGCCCTGCACCTGACGCAGATGGCCATGTTTGTCGTCGTGCCTGCGGCACTGGTGCAATATGCTGACCTGCCAGTTGCTGCACACTGGAAAGTCTATTTGCCAGTGATGTTCGCCTCTTTCATCGCCATGTTGCCAGCAATTTTCATCGGTGAAAAATTTGGCAAGATGAAACAGGTCTTTGTTGCCGCAATCGCCCTCTTGCTGGTGGTTGAGCTTGGTCTGTGGCAATACTTGCAATCCCCAGCCATGCTGGTAGGCTTGCTGTTTGCATTTTTTATTGCCTTCAATATCCTTGAGGCATGCCAGCCATCCCTGGTATCGCGCATCGCCCCGCCAGCCGCCAAAGGTGCGGCACTGGGTGTGTACAACACCTTGCAGGCCCTGGGCCTGTTCTGCGGCGGTTTGCTGGGGGGATGGCTCAAACAAAGTTTCAATCCATCATCAGTTTTTGTTGTTAGTTCTGTGCTTACAGCAGCGTGGCTTATAATCGCTATCAATATGCCCAACATCCCCAAGCGCAGCAAAACTGCGGTTGTGGTCAAGGCATAAATTAATTTGTATCAGGAAAATGAGGAGAATTACATGGCATCAGTGAACAAGGTCATTATCGTCGGCAACCTTGGGAGAGACCCGGAAACCCGTTACATGCCATCAGGCGATGCAATGACCAGCATCACCGTGGCAACCACCGATAGCTGGAAAGACAAATCCAGCGGTGAAAAGAAAGAACAGACAGAATGGCATCGTATTACCTTCTTCGGCAAACTGGCAGAAATCGCCGGTCAATACCTGAAGAAAGGTTCGCAAGTCTACGTTGAAGGCAGCCTGCGCACCCGCAAGTACACCGACAAAGACGGCGTAGAGAAATACGCAACCGACATCAAGGCCGACAGCATGCAAATGCTGGGCAGCCGCCAGGGCATGGGCGGCGGCGCAGGCATGGATGATGGCGGCTACGGTGGTGGAGGTGGCGGCGGAGCACCAGCCCCACGCCAGCAGGCAGCCCCACAGCAGCAACGCCAGGCCCCAGCCTCACGCCCGGCACCGAATTTCTCGGATATGGATGATGATATTCCGTTTTAGCGTATAGGTTTTAAGCATTAAAAATAAACCCCCTTATCTCTTATGAGATAAGGGGGTTTATTTGTTTACAGTAGAAATGAAAAATAGTATAAATACATGCTTATATGATAATCATTGATAAATGATGTAAGTAAAATATTTTGGAGAAGTTAGGATTCGGGTACAAAGTTCTTGGTTACAAGAAAGCTGATGGTTTCGCGCATTAGTGCTGAACATACACAAAGAAAAAGCGTCACATCAAATGTGCGCTGTAATTTGGCAACAAAGGGGAAGTTATGAAACTGTGTCTGACCATCGGGGTTTCAAAAGCATCACAGCTTTCGCCTTTACCGGGAGCGATTACAGTAGCTCATGAAATGGGGGATTGGGCTCGAAATTCTGGATTCATTACGGAAGTTATTACTGATGAAAACGAAACACCCGTCACGATTACGCGCATCCGTGAAACGCTGCTTGGAATGCTTCCAGAAAACGAAGAGGTGGAATGTTTCATTTTGCACTTTGCGGGACATGGATTCCGATCTGGAGCGGAACAGAACGTTTGGCTCACTAGTAACTGGTACGAGGAAACGCGTGCGATATCTGTGGAGGCGTTGAAAAGACAGCTCTACAGACATGGAATAAAAAACTTATCGATTTTCAGCGATGCCTGCCGCTCGCTACCATCGGATATTGAAACTGCGGATATTTTCGGTGACCCGGTACTTCCAAGGGGGCCGTACGATCCAGTGCCCCCCGTTATTGATCGTTTCAATGCAGTAATCGATGGTCAACAAGCGTACATGCTGAAAGGGGATGACAATGCCCCGTCTAGGTGTATTTTTTCTACTGTCTTACTCGAAGGATTGTGCGGCCTCAAGGAAGAGGCATTTGACAAGTATCAAACGGATTTCGTGATTCCGGAGTCGCTTGCCTTATTCTCGAAGCAGCGATTAAAGGAGATTGGTGAAACATACGATCTACAATGCTCTCCCGAATGCGCTACTGGTACTCCCAGGGACCATGTGGTTTATTTCAAGCGTGGTGGGAATTCAAATGGCCAACCTTCCCTCAAATGGCCTGCCCCATCTTTATGCAAGCAAGTACAAGATAAAGTTCACGAAGAACCGCAGTCGACTCACCTTGATATCAGATATTCAGTTGCTCGTCGGTCCTTCGGAGAAATTTGGCGGCGTTTTGATTATCCGCTGAACTGCAATCTCGTTATTAGTGGTGCCGTGCCTAAGAATATCTGGAGTACATCTCTAATCAAAAAAAGGTCAAGTGATGATGATGGAGGAATCTATTTAGTAGATTGCATGATGGGTGACGCAGTTCAGATACTTGTCGAATTTGACAGTGACGTGTTTGCATCGGCCGTAGTTTATGGGCGCCTCATCACACTAATAAATCGAGACAAGAGTGGCGATATAAGTTGGACCTGTGTTTCTGAATTTCCGGAATCCGAGGAAATTTGGGGAGAGTCTTTCCGCGCGATCGAAAGTCTTCAGAAAGGTAAGCTTTCTGCTGACCAGGTGGACCATATTGCTGCTCACCTGCGAGAATTTAAGCACGTGAATCCAACGCTTGGTGCCATTGCTAGCTATTTGTACGACTACACGGGGGATGTAGATAGCATACGCCGTATGGCTTACTTTTACTGTTACTACGATCAGCCTATGCCGTTCGACGTGGCATTCATGGGCTTACTTTCAACCCAAGACATGGGAGAAGGTCACATTGAGGCAGAAGTACCATTGGTCCCAGCGAGGCTGCAATCACCAACAAATGATAAGTTACCGGACTGGGTTACGAGAGAGACTATGGGAACGTCGGGGAAAGTAGCTGGGTTATGGCCTTGGCTTCGCCAAGGATGGCAATTTATGGAGAATCCTGAGCCGGAAGAGAAGGCAACTGCTGCTGGACTGAGTGATGTCGCCAAGTTCCTATTGCCCTCGCAGTTCTCTTCGTTCAAAAAAGAAGGCGCGCAAATTTTGATTAGGAAATTTCATCTGAAGGAAAGCGTATGAACATTCTGATGATTCATGGGATTGGTCAAGAGGCGTCAACTAAGGAAGAACTTCTGAATACGTGGACTGGGGCCCTTCATGCCGCTCAGCCAGAATTGCTTGATCATCAGTCGATCGAAATGGCGTATTACGGTACGACGCTTGCAAACTGGGCTAATGGCCATGCCGGGACAGCAGTTGGTATGGGGGCAGAATCGACAGTGATTGATGTCGGTAATGCTGATGAATTGAAGTTCCTTTGCGCTGTGATGGAGGAATTCGTCAGAAACTGCGGCATCGACGAAGTAGGGATTGAAACGGCGATGGAGATGGTGGAAGGCAATGTCGTGCCAATGGACAACTTCATCGCCAGGCGTCTCGTCGCGCTGATGCGTGTGATCGAACATATTTCTCCGGAGAAAGGTTCTATTCTTCTTCGGGTTATAAAACAGGGACATAGCTACCTTAATTCGCCGGGGGCAGCGAAGGCAGTCGATGACATCGTGCGACCACTCTTGCAAAAAAGTCCGCAAGTGCTGATTACCCATTCGCTCGGAACCGTCATTGCCTTCAAGCTGTTGCGAGAAATGGAAAAAATGAGAGCTGACGTTAAGATTCCACTTCTCATAACCATGGGATCACCTCTTGGCCTGGAAGCTTTCAAGGCAAAACTTGGCGCGCCTCGGCGCAAACCAGCTTTTGTGGAGCAGTGGTTAAATTTCTATGACCCTTCTGACTTTGTTGCACTTGGCAAATCGTTGGATGAGAAAAATTTCGCAAGCAACATTCATAACGATGGCACTGTTGATAACAATACTTTCAACGCCCACGGAATTGTTGGCTACCTGCCTCACAAAGGAGTTATCGATGCACTGAAAAGTGTTTTATAACACTGACCCAAGGTTAGTCCAGAGATAAGTTGGGCTTAACTGTCTTCTTGAGGTACATCGCAGCTCCATGTAATTCAGCACATAAGTTTCCGATGACTGTGAGTCAGGGGGAAATTGTCGCAAGCCATAGCCGAACTTTTTTGAAATTTGTGCCTGACAGCGAATTATGTATTACTATTCTTCAGACGAAGCCACATTCACCATCCACGACACACCAAAGCGATCTGTCACCATGCCGGACAGCGATGTCCAGAAAGTTTTGGCCAAAGGCATCTGCACTTGCCCGCCCTCGCTGAGGGCGGTGAATAATTGCCTGGCTTCTGCATCATCCTTGGCTTCAAGATTCAGTGTGACGCCTTTGATGTCAGGCTGGGCCAGGGTTTGTATGCCGTCGGTTGCCATCAGTATGGTGTCGCCTATGAGGAATGATGCATGCATGATCTTGTCCGGATCGGACGAGACAGTGTGCATTGCCGGGTCGGGGCTGTCTTTCCAGCGCATCAGAGTGATGACTTCTGCACCTAGTGCCTCGACATAAAATTGTATGGCGGCTTCACTATGGCCGGCAAAGGCCAGGATGCTTATGATTTGCATGACAATTCCCCTACGTTGATCTCTCAAGTTGTTGCTGTTGTTGCCAATGGCAATGCAAAGCAGAAACAGGCACCGCCTCCGGGCTCGCTACGCAATTCTATACTGCGATGATGCAGTTGCAAGATGCGGTGTACGATCAGCAGTCCGAGCCCGCCACCATGGCTGCCGCCACTGAGTGCAAAAGGGCGCTTGAAGAGCTGGTCCAGTAAATTTTCCGGGATGCCGGGGCCAGTGTCGCGGATGCAAATCGCCACCGTTTGCGGCTGTTTGTCGATAATGACAGTCACAGTGCCGCCAACTGGAGTGTGGCGTATGGCATTGTCGATGAGATTGGTCAGCACCCGCTCTATCATGCCCAGGTCTGCCATCACCATGGCATTGCCATCCAGTTCTGCTGCCAGCCTGACCTGGCCGGTTTGCGCCTGCAGTTCAAACTTTTCAAATACGTCCTGTATCAGATCATTCAGCATGAAGACTTCAGGCTCGGGTGCTACGCCGCCATGTTCTAGCTTTGCCAGATCGAACAGGGCTTGCGCGAGGCGGCCGACCTTGCGGCTCTGGCCCAGTGCAATTGCCAGATAGCGCTGGCGCTCAGCCGCATCCAGCGTTGCATCTCTGGCGGCCAGGGTTTCCAGGTAACCGTGGATGGAAGTCAGCGGGGTGCGCAGATCGTGCGAGATATTTGCCACCACTTCGCGCCTGTCATGGTCCATCTGTTTCAGGGTATGCCATTGCTCATTGATGCGCGCCGCCATTTGCCCGAAGCTGGTTTCCAGCACGGCGATTTCATCGCGCTGGTTGCTTGCCTGCGTTGGTGGTGGCGGTATAGCGGGCTGTTCAGCCCGGGTATCAAAGCGGCGCATGGTATCGGCCAGCTTGTGCAGTGGGCGAGTGACCCAGCGCAGCGCGGCCCAGCCCGCTACCAGTGTCAGCAAGGCCACCAGTGCCATGGAGAGCAAGGTGACACGTAATACCGCATTGATGCCTGCATGTGCAACATAGCGGTCATGCTCTTCGCCTTGCAGTATCACATAGATGTAATGCGTCTCGGGTCTGTTGCTGCGCAGTGCCGCCGCGCTGAATACCTTGCGCCCACTGGAGCTGCGAGGATCATCACCGAGTATGGGCAGCATGCGACCATCCAGGAATTTACGTACCGGTGCCAGGTCAACCTGCTGGCGCTTCAGACGGCCAGGTGGTGCCGCATTGCCGATGATCTTGCCGGTTTCATCCAGCAGATAAACTTCTACACTGGGATTGACGGTCATTAACTGGTCAAACAGGCGGCGTACAGAATCTGGCCCCATGTCTTCTGTGCCCGTCAATTGCGCATTGATAGCAATGCTGCCTGCCAGGCCGCGTGACAGGCCTTGTACTACTTCCATCTCACGCATGTCATTGGCGCGTATCTGCAACCAGGCAGAGACACCGCAACTGGCCAGCAACAATACAGAAAATACCAGCGACAAGCGCTGGGACAAGGTCAGCTTCACGTCGCCTCTCCCGGCAATGCATAACGGTAGCCCTTGCCCCACACCGTCAGTATGCGCTGAGGCTCAGCCGGGTTGCTCTCTATCTTGGCGCGCAGGCGGTTGATGTGGGTATTGACGGTATGCTCATAACCCTCATGCTCATAACCCCAGACCTTGTTGAGCAAATCCAGGCGTGAATAGACCTGGCCGGGGTGGCGCACAAAAAAGTAGAGCAAGTCAAATTCGCGCGGCGTCAGGTCCAGCAGCTTGCCATCGGCAGTGGCAACGCGTGTCACTGCTGACAAGGCTACGCCATCTACGGCTACATCCCCGGCTTCGGTACGGCGGCTCTTGTCCATCGCATCGGCACGGCGCAGCATGGCCTTGACGCGGGCTACCAGTTCCAGCACCGAGAAAGGTTTGGGCAGGTAATCGTCTGCTCCCAGTTCCAGACCCAGGATGCGGTGCACTTCGCTGGAACGGGCGCTGATGATGATAATCGGAACATAGTTTTCCATGGCGCGCGCCTGGCGGCAGATTTCCAGCCCATCGACACCGGGCAGCATGATGTCGAGGATGAGGGCGTCCCAGTTGCCAACACACAATTGTGCGAGACCCTGTCTGCCATCAGCGCAATGGGTGACCTGATAACCCTCGTCCTTCATGTGCAGGCGCAGCAGGTCGGCGATGGGCATGTCATCTTCGACGATCAATATATGTTTAGCTGTATCCACATAGTCTCCGGCTGGCTGAATGCCTTCATTGTGCAGGATTTGTGAATAAAAAAGTATCACAAATCGTTTAACTTTACGTGAAGACTTGGACAGCGATTGAAGCGCACAATAAGAACCATGGCACAGATGCAGTACAAACACCAAGGAGGATATATGCAAAACCGACGTCAATTTCTACTGGCTGGCAGTCTGCTGGCCATGAGCCGCATGTTGTCAGCTGCCCCTGTGGGTAATGTGTTTGAAGTGCAGCACACCGATGCCGAATGGCGTCGCCTGCTGACCGGCATGCAATATGAAGTCTTGCGCCGTGGTGCTACCGAGCGTGCCTTTAGCAGCCCGCTCAATGATGAGCACCGTAGTGGCCAGTTCAATTGCGCTGCTTGCCAATTGCCTTTGTTTTCATCCAAGACCAAATTTGACAGCGGCACAGGCTGGCCCAGTTTTTATGCACCGCTGGAGCGCGCCGTCAGCAATGTGACCGACACCACCTTTGGCATGCTGCGTACAGAAGTACTGTGCCGCCGCTGTGGCGGGCATCTCGGCCATGTATTTGACGACGGCCCGCGTCCTACTGGTTTGCGTTATTGCATGAATGGCGTGGCGATGACATTCACACCGGGTAAAGCGTAATTAAGTCTGATTGAGGTAAGTTTGATTGCGCCTGAACGGCATACAGAAAGTAAACATGTTGTTGATACTTATTTCTTATCTTGGCGGTGTGCTGACCATAATCAGCCCCTGCATCTTGCCGGTGTTGCCCTTTGTCTTTGCTCGCACTGGCCAGCCTTTCCGTCGCAGTGGCTTGCCTCTGCTGGTGGGCATGGCGCTGACTTTTGCTGCCGTTGCCACGCTGGCTGCGGTGGGCGGTAACTGGGTGTTGCAGACTAACCAGTATGGCCGCTGGCTGGCGATGGCCTTGCTGGCTTTCTTTGGCCTGACGCTATTGTTTCCGCATCTGGCTGACAAACTCACCAAACCACTGGTGGCTGCGGGGAATCGTCTTTCCAATTCCGCGCAGGCGGATGGTGGTGGCGTTGGGTCATCACTATTGCTGGGTGTGGCGACGGGCCTGTTGTGGGCACCCTGTGCTGGTCCTGTACTGGGTCTGCTGCTTACCGGTGCTGCGTTGAATGGTGCCAGTGCACAGACAACTTTCCTGCTGCTGGCTTACGCTGCTGGTGCCGCGACTTCACTGGCCGTTGCCTTGCTGATAGGTGGCAAGGTATTTGCCGCGATGAAGCGCTCGCTGGGCGCTGGTGAATGGGTACGCCGCATTCTGGGCGCTGCCATGATAGCCGGGGTTGCTGCGATTGCGCTGGGCCTGGATACTGGCTTGCTGACACGCCTGTCCACTGTTGCCACCTCAGGACTGGAGCAGCAATTGATAGACCGTTATTCACCAGCTTTACCAGATGTGCAAGCCAGTCCTGCACCAGCACAGGTTGCCCCGCAGCAGGGGGCTATGATGGCCTCGAATGCAATGATGGCGTCCAATGCCATGATGGCATCGAACCAGCAAATGGCATCCAACACCATGGCACCATCGAATGCCATGATGTCTGCGCATGGTCGCAATACAGCTACGGCAGGCGCTTTGCCAGAAGAAGGGGTCATGCCAGCGTTGGATGCTGCAACACAATGGCTTAATTCCAAACCACTGACTGCGCAAGAGCTCAAAGGCAAGGTCGTGCTCGTCGATTTCTGGACTTACTCTTGCATCAACTGTCTGCGCAGCCTGCCCTATGTGCAGGCCTGGGCCAAGAAATACCGTGACCAGGGCCTGGTCGTGATTGGTGTACACGCGCCTGAATTTGCCTTTGAGCGCGACCCAGCGAATGTCAGCAAGGCTGTGCGCGACCTGGGTATCAGTTACCCGGTTGCCATCGACAACAACTATGCAATCTGGCGTGCCTTTGGCAACAAGTACTGGCCTGCGCATTATTTCATCGATGCCACTGGCCGCATACGTCACCATCATTTTGGTGAAGGCGACTATGTGCAATCTGAGCAGGTGATACAGCAATTGCTTGAGGAAGCAGGCCAGAAAAATGTCGCCAATGATGTCGTCATCGAGACTGGCGCTGCAGGCGCGCAAATGGCAGCGGATGATAGCCAGGTGAAATCGCCAGAGACTTACCTTGGTTACAGCCGCGTACAAAATTTTGTTTCAACTGGTGGCGTACAGAAAAACAGTAATGCTGATTACAACCTGCCAGCGCAACTGGCGCTTAATCAATGGGGTCTGACAGGTAACTGGAAGGTGCAGGAAGAACATGCAGCCCTGACGCAAAAGGGCGGGCGCATCACTTACCGCTTCCATGCCCGCGACCTGCATTTAGTGTTGGGTCCAGGCAAAGACGGCAAGCCTGTGCGCTTTCGCGTCACTATCGACGGTGCAGCACCTGGTGCAGCGCATGGCAGTGACGTAGCAGCCGATGGAACTGGCACAGTGACTGCTCAGCGCTTGTACCAACTGTTGCGGCAGTCCGTCAAAGTGGCCGAACACACTTTCAGCATAGAGTTTCTTGATCCAGCAGTAGAGGCATATGCCTTCACTTTTGGTTGATTTTCCTTCTACAAGGAGTACGACATGAAATTAGCAAACAGATTCACAGCCCTGGTGCTGGGCATAGGCGGCGTCGCCTCAACACTGGTATTCAATGGACAGGTGCGCGCTGGCGAAGCAGCAGTGGTCATTGCTGCGCCTGTGGTGGACACGCCAGCAGGTAACGCCAAGACCGAGACCGCAGTTTTTGCCGGTGGCTGCTTCTGGGGTGTGCAGGGTGTATTCCAGCATGTGAAAGGCGTCAGCAATGCAGTCTCTGGCTATGCCGGTGGCAAGGCCGCGACTGCGCATTATGAACAGGTGGGTTCAGGTGCAACCGGCCATGCAGAAGCGGTGCAGGTGAGCTATGATCCATCCCAGATCAGCTATGGCAAGCTATTGCAGATATTTTTCTCAGTCGCACATGACCCTACCCAGTTGAACCGCCAGGGGCCGGATAGCGGCACACAATACCGTTCTGCGGTTTTCCCGGTTACGCCTGCACAACGCGAGGTGGCAGAAAAATACATCGCCCAACTGAATGCCTCGCACGCCTTCCGCAACAAACTGGCGACTACCCTGGAAGCAGACGCAGGATTTTTTCCAGCTGAGGCTTATCACCAGAATTATCTGACCCTACATCCCACCGAACCCTATATCGCCATCAACGATGTTCCCAAGGTTGAGAGCTTGAAGCGTGTCATGCCCGCAGTATATAGACCCGATCCTGTCCTGGTGCGCAGGGGGAATTGAATCGAAGACGATAGATGCCCGTTTATAAGCTCACCTTATAAGCTCACCTCCATAAAGCGCCAGCCCGCATGCAAAGCTGCGGGTACTTCGGCACCCTCGTAAGCTGGGCAATCTTTAAAGCCTGCTGCTTCATACAGGCGGTGGGCGGCATGCATGAAAGGGGCGCTGTCCAGGCAGGCAGCTTGATAGCCCAGGCTGCGCGCATCGGTCAGCAAGGTTTGCAATAGTCGCTCACCCAGATGCAAGCCGCGATAAGCGGGCAATACATACAGGCGCTTGATCTCTGCCATCTTGCCTGCAGCAGTTGGAAGGCTGCGCATACCACCCATGGCGGCAAATTGGCCATCTATTTGGAGCAGATAAAACCGACTGTCAGGGCTATCTTTCCCGCAAATTTTTTCCAGCGCACCTGGGACATACTCAGCCAGGGTCATGCCCAGCAAGGCAGGTGTGGAAATCCCAAAATGCTGTTCTATGTGGCTTGCTACCCAGCCCATGTAGTCAAGATTGAGATCGATGAGTACTTGTTTGTGCCGGGCCAGGTCGGCCTGTATCAAAGTGATTGTTGTCAAAATAGCGACTCCTGGAAATGTGGTGCAGTTCTTGTAGGGCCAGGCAAGTGCTGACATCCGGCTGTTTTGCACTACAATGTGCGCACAACGGAGGAATCTTGCAGCTTGTATGCTTTGATACATGCATGGTAGTAGGATAACTCCCAAATAAAAATTCCTTTTCTTTGGGCCTGGCGCTATTTACATTCTTGCTCATGCCATCCTGATTATATTTTTCTTCCTGATATTTACCCATGAATTTTGCTTCCTTAGGCCTGATCCCCGAACTCTTGCAAGCCATTGCAGCGCGCCAGTATGCAGCGCCGACCGCAGTGCAGGCCGAGGCCATACCAGCGGTGCTGGCAAATCAGGATGTCATGGCGCTGGCGCAAACTGGTTCGGGTAAAACGGCAGCCTTTGCCTTGCCACTATTGCAGCGCCTGCAACAAGACGCAGAGGAAGGCGGCAAGCAGCGTAAGGTGAAAGTGCTGGTGCTGGTACCTACGCGTGAATTATCAGGGCAGGTGGGGCAAACCATGGAAACCCTGGCCGAGCATTTACCCAGGAAGTTGAAGATAGCCGTGATTTATGGCGGTGCCTCTATTAACCCGCAAATGATGCATTTGCGTGGTGGTGCTGACATCGTTATCAGCACGCCAGGGCGCTTGCTGGATTTGCTCGATAATAATGCGCTGCAACTGCGCGATGTTGCCACTCTGGTGCTGGATGAGGCAGACCGCTTGCTGGACCTGGGATTTGCCGATGAAATCAAGCGCATACTGGAACAATTGCCAGCCAAACGACAAAATCTGTTTTTCTCGGCGACCTTTTCACCTGCAGTAAAAAAACTGGCACTGGCTTTATTGCATGAACCCAGGCGTATTGCGATTGCTGACCTCACTGAAAACTTGCCCGACATTGCACAAAGGGCAATTGCCGTCGATGCTGACAAGCGCACTCGCTTGCTGGTGCACCTGATCAAGGAGCAACAATGGGAGCGTGTGCTGGTCTTTGTCGCCACCAAATACGCCAGCGATACCGTCTCGAATAAATTGAAGAAAGCCGGTATCAAGGCCGAAGCTTTTAACGGTGATGCCAGCCAGGGTGCACGCCAGCATATGCTGACCGATTTTAAAGCCAATCGCATACAGGTACTGGTTGCTACCGATCTGGCCGCACGTGGCATAGACGTTGCTGGTTTGCCTGCGGTCGTCAACTATGATTTGCCGCGCTCGGCAGATGATTATATCCATCGCATAGGTCGTACCGGCCGTGCTGGTGCCAGTGGTACAGCGGTCAGCTTTATTCTGGCCGAACATGAAATGCATTTCCGTTTGATAGAAAAACGCCAGGACAAGCGCGTTGCGCGCGAAACTATTGCAGGTTTTGAACCCAGCCAGACTGCCAGCGAGCTTGTGCTTACTGAGTCTGAAGCACCCACTGGTGGTATCAAGGGCAAGCGCAAGAGTAAAAAAGACAAGTTACGTGAGCTGGCTGCGCAAAATAAGTGATAACCCTGGTTTATGACTGGACTATGCCTGGACAACTTAGCCGGGTCCCTTGAGATAACGAGCCATACCTGTTCCAACTACGCTAGTAGTTGTCAAGTTCTGGCTTATACAAGAGATAAATTTACAACAGCAAGTGGAAAACCATGTCTGTCATGTATTTGTTATTGTTTGTCGTAGGAGTAGTCGCAGTCCGGTTTGTGGATTTTGCTTATTATTTGATATAAATCAAGGACTTATAAATAAATTTCTCATTGTCTTGCGCTTGATTTTCTGGTGTTTCAAGCATTGAATTTGCCTGGTCTTTAAAGTGAGTTTGCATATTTTTTTAGCAGTGCAGACATATTGGGTGACAAGCTCGAATAAAAAACTTGCTTTGTGGAAAATAGTTGCTCCAATTCATCTGGTGCTATAATTCTGCCTAATTGATGTGCAGAACGCATACGGCGCGCACCCAATCACCCCCCATTCCTGTCCCAAAGTACGTCATTGACGTCACTTGTTTGTCTGCTATCGCATACATGTCTGACCGGTCATCAGCATCTTGATGCTTTGGGTATTTGTATTCTCTATCGAGGCACTATGTTAAAAAAAATCCTTACCCTGATCCTGTTTGCAGGCAGCATGCTCATGTCATTTGCACAAGCTGCAGAAAAAATCACCGTTGGCTTGATCGCCACCACGAGCATAGAAGATACCCGCAAGCGCTGGCAGCCTTTACTGGATGATCTGGCAAAAAGCACAGGTACTGAAGTGACTGCGGCTATCTCTTCCAATTACAGCGATATCGTCGCTGGTTTGAAAGAAAACAAGATACAAATCGCCTGGTTGAGCAGCAAGGTTGCCCTGGATGCGGTGGAGGATGGCAAGGCCACTGTATTTGCGCAAATGGTCAAGAGTGATGGCTCGCGCGGTTATAACTCTCTGCTCATTGCTTCTGCCAAGAGCAGCTTGAATAGTTTTGATGATGTTTCAGCCAAGCCTGGTGTCTATATTTTTGCCGATGGCGATAAAAAATCAACTTCTGGTTATTTGGTGCCTGCTTATTATTTGTTTGCAAAAAATAAAATAGAACCAGCCAAATTGTTCAAGAAAGTCAATGTTGGTAATCACCAAAGCAATTTTGCAGCGATCTTGCACGGCGAGGCTGACGTAGCCACGTTTAACTCCGAAGAGATGGATAGATTGAAAAAGGAAGCGCCTGATCAGGTCAGCAAAGTACGTGTTATCTGGACTTCTCCTTTGATACCAAACGACCCTATCTTGTATCGCAAGGATTTGTCACCCGCCTTGAAAACCCGTGTCGAAGATTTCTTTGTTAATTATGGCAAGCAAAAACAAGCCCATGCAGTATTGAAAGATATCCTGAATTTGTCTGGTTTCCAGCGTTCCACCGATGCGCAATTGAAACCAATTGCCGATTTGACATTGTTCAGTCTTTTGCGCGAAAACTTGAATAACCCTAGCCTGACTGATGTACAAAAACAAAAGAAATTTGATGAAGTCAGTGCCCGTTTTGGCAAACTGAGTTTCGTGCTGGAAGCTTCACGCATTAAATGATGCTTACAAATTTGTTACAAATAGCTGAAAAAAACACAATAAATTCGGGAATTTCTGCTTAATTTCACATTATTTATTATTTTTTCATAAAAAAATATGAAAAAAGCCCACTTTTTGTAACTTAGCATGTCAACTGAATGGCGAATCAGTGCGTTTTTGGACTAAAGAATCTTTGCTGACACCTTCCTTTAAGCAAAGTTTCCCTTTAAGGAGTCAGAAAATGATTTACGAAATACTGGTTCGCCCTTCGGACAACAGCAAGAAAATGACCTCCGATCATTTGATCTGGATAGAAAGCAATATGACCACCCGTTCTTTCGAGAACTGGTTGCGCGAAAAATCCTTGCTGGATGGTAGTGGCCATGCGCCGGTAGCACGTTGGAGCATAGTGCAGACTCAGCGTCCTGCGCATTTCAATCTGGCTACCCAGGCAAAAGCCTTGAAAAGCCGTATTTCTGAATTGATGACTGGCGTACCTGAAATCGTCGCAGTGCCGGATGCATCCCGTGCACTCAAAGCTTTCCGCTTGAAAAGCCCGGTTCAAGAACTCATCGCGGCCTGATAAAGCGGGATCGCAGGCTTTCCGGCTACACCGGAAAGTTGAAACTCATCCCAAAAGACTATATAGACCATAGCCAGACCCGTGCCCTGTTACCAGGGCATGGCAGGGTTGTCTGTATTTTTCTGATGTGCGGACGATGCCTATGGCATCGCGCAGATAAGTTTTGACAAGATAGCCAGATGCCAAGCACAATCCAAACTCTTTTGGATTGCCTGCATACACATGGCCAGATTAGCCCGTTTAGTTATCCCGCATCAGCAACATCATGTTATCCAGCGTGGCAATGCTGGTACTGTGATCTTTCAGGATGCCGAGGATTACAGTAACTTTCTGGACTGGCTCAGGCAAGCTGCGAAACTGTTTGATGTGGCCATCCATGCCTATGTGCTGATGCCTGATCACTTGCATTTATTGCTGACACCTGGTGATGAAACTGGCCTGGGCAAGATGATGCAATGGCTGGGGCGGCACTATGTCCCTTATTTTAATCGCAAATATCAGCGCAGCGGCACGCTATGGCAGGGACGTTACCGCGCCACGGTGATAGAGTCCGCGACTTACTTCATCCCTTGCAGTATTTATCTGGAAAGCAATCCTCAGCGTGCCGGTCTGGTGCAGGATTTGCTCGACTACACCTGGTCCAGCTACCGTCATCACGTAGGCTTGATCATTGACCCCCTGATTACCGACCATAGTTGCTACTGGGCTTTGGGTAATACTCCTTTCCAGCGTGAGGCTGCCTACAAGCAAAGCCTGGAAAATGGTTTGTCCAGCACGCAAATCACAGAAATTACCCAGGCCACCACCAAGGCATGGATGCTGGGCTCGGCCAGATTCAAGATAGAAATGAGCAAGCTGACCGAGAGACGGGTAGAGCCAGTCAAGCGTGGCCGGCCCCGCAAAGCCCAGGAAATCACCTGAGTTCCTTACACTCGAGCACGTCTGCGAGCTGCTCTGATACCAGAAAATTCTGACTAAAACACTGCAAAACTCAATGAACACGATGATTTTTACTATGTCCCCATTTAAATATTTTCTAGAATATGATTTATTTTAATTGACACTGACCCCAATTAAAGCAGTTGCGTAATATTTTGCAGTGCACTATTCTCTGTCTTGTCCTGACAGGATTTACGCCAAACTGTCGTGCCGGCATTAACAATCAACAAATGCCTGGCACATTTGTCCAGCGTAGCGCCATGCCCTTACCCGGAAGCCTGGCCAGCTCGGTTTGAACACCCTTCAAACCAAAGTCATCAAGCTGCCATCCGCAGCCAGCAAAATTGCCTGGATAGCCAAGATCGCTATTCAAGCCGACAGCTGTTTCACGTAAGTCCTGATATTGAAATTGTCCTCCGGAGATCCACTATGCACGCTCAAGGTTTATACGATCCATCCAATGAACATGACGCCTGTGGCGTAGGTTTTGTTGCCCATATCAAAGGCAAGAAGACACATGCCATCGTCGACCAGGGTTTGTTGATTCTGAAAAATCTTGACCACAGGGGCGCGGTTGGTGCCGATGCCCTGATGGGCGATGGTGCCGGTATCCTGATCCAGATTCCTGACCAGTATTACCGTGAAGAGATGGCCAAGCAGGGTATCAACCTGCCGCCACCTGGTGAATATGGGGTAGGCATGATTTTCCTGCCCAAGGAGCATGCATCCCGTCTGGCTTGCGAACAAGAGATAGAACGTGCCGTGCGCGCGGAAGGTCAGGTTGTACTTGGCTGGCGTGATGTGCCAGTAGACCGCGATATGCCCATGTCACCTACCGTACGTGAAAAAGAACCGGTCATACGCCAGATTTTCATCGGTCGCGGCCCTGATATCATGGTCACTGACGCACTGGAACGCAAACTGTATGTGATACGCAAATCGGCTGTGCATGCGATTGAAGCCCTGCATCTCTTGCATGGCAAAGAGTACTTCGTGCCATCCATGTCCGCCCGTACCATCGTCTACAAAGGCTTGCTGCTGGCTGACCAGGTCGGTGTCTACTATAAAGACTTGCAGGATGAGCGCTGCGTCTCTGCACTGGCCCTGGTGCATCAGCGCTTTTCTACCAATACCTTCCCTGAATGGCCGCTGGCCCACCCTTACCGCATGATTGCGCATAATGGTGAAATCAACACGGTAAAAGGCAATTTCAACTGGATGCGTGCCCGTGAAGGCGTGATGAAATCTGCCGTACTCGGCGACGATCTGCAAAAACTGTATCCGCTGATTTTTGAAGGCCAGTCTGATACCGCCAGCTTCGACAATGCGCTGGAATTGCTGGTCATGGCTGGTTATCCAATTGCGCAAGCCATGATGATGATGATCCCGGAAGCCTGGGAAAACCACACCATGATGGATGAAAACCGTCGCGCCTTCTACGAATACCACGCCGCCATGATGGAGCCATGGGATGGCCCGGCCGCCATGGCCTTTACCGATGGCCGCCAGATCGGCGGCACGCTGGACCGCAATGGCTTGCGTCCTGCCCGTTACATCGTTACCGATGATGACCTGGTCGTCATGGCATCTGAATCCGGTGTCTTGCCCATCCCAGAATCCAAGATCATCAAAAAATGGCGTCTGCAACCAGGCAAGATGTTCCTCATCGACCTGGAAGCTGGCCGCATCATCGATGACAAGGAAATCAAGGACACCTACGCCAATGCCAAGCCTTACAAGCAATGGATCAAGTCTGTCCGTATCAAGCTTAATGAGCTGAAGGCAGCAGAAGACAGGACCGAATACTCAGCGACCTTGCTTGACAGGCAACAAGCCTTTGGTTATACGCAGGAGGATTTGAAATTCCTGATGGCGCCAATGGCACTGGCAGGTGAAGAAGCCATAGGCTCCATGGGCAATGATTCTTCGCTGGCCGTCATGTCGAACAAGCTCAAGCCTCTGTATAACTACTTCAAGCAATTGTTTGCGCAGGTAACCAACCCGCCTATCGATCCTATCCGCGAAGCGATGGTGATGTCGCTGGTCTCCTTCATAGGCCCGAAACCGAATTTGCTCGATACCAATAACATCAATCCACCGATGCGTCTGGAAGTCGCGCAACCGATACTGGACTTTGCTGACATCGCCAAGTTGCGCAATATCAGTGCCAATACCGGTGGCAAGTTCAAGTCCTACGAGCTGGATATCTGTTATCCCATCGCCTGGGGCAAGGATGGTATCGAAGCACGTCTGGCATCCATCTGTGCTGAAGTTGTTGATGCGGTCAAGTCTGGCCACAACATCATGATCATCACCGACCGCAAGATGGACGCCAACTACGTCGCAATCCCGGCCTTGCTGGCAACTTCTACCGTACATCAGCACCTGGTCAGCAAGGGTTTGCGTACCACCACTGGTCTGGTAGTCGAGACTGGTTCTGCACGCGAAACCCATCACTTTGCCCTGTTGGCAGGTTATGGTGCAGAAGCTGTCCATCCTTACCTGGCAATGCAGACACTGGCTGACATGGCCAAGGATTTGTCAGGTGAATTGTCGGCAGAAAAAGCCGTTTATAACTACACCAAGGCAGTCGGCAAGGGTTTGATGAAAGTCATGTCCAAGATGGGTATCTCTACCTATATGTCTTATTGCGGCGCGCAGATTTTTGAAGCAGTTGGTTTGAACAAATCCCTGGTCGACAAATACTTCAAAGGCACGGCATCGAATGTAGAAGGTATAGGCGTATTTGAAGTTGCAGAAGAAGCCCTGCGTTTGCACAAGGCAGCTTTTGGCCAGGACCCGGTACTGGAAAATGCCCTGGATGCTGGCGGCGAATATGCCTTCCGTGTACGTGGTGAAGACCATATGTGGACACCGGATGCAATCGCCAAGCTGCAGCATTCCACCCGTGCCAACAACTACAATTCTTATAAAGAATACGCACAGATCATCAACGACCAAAGCAAGCGTCATATGACTCTGCGTGGCCTGTTTGAATTCAAGATAGACCCGAGCAAAGCTATCGCGCTGGATCAAGTAGAACCTGCGAAAGAAATCGTTAAGCGTTTCGCGACTGGCGCGATGTCCCTGGGTTCCATCAGTACAGAAGCACATGCGACACTGGCTGTGGCCATGAACCGCATAGGTGGAAAATCAAATACTGGTGAAGGTGGTGAAGACCCTGCGCGTTACCAGCAAGAACTGAAAGGCATCCCTATCAAACAGGGTGCGACCCTGGCTTCCGTCATCGGCAAAGACCAGATAGAAGTGGATATTCCTTTGCAGGATGGTGATTCGCTACGCTCGAAAATCAAGCAAGTTGCATCGGGCCGCTTTGGTGTTACGGCCGAGTACCTGAGTTCTGCCGACCAGATACAAATCAAGATGGCGCAAGGTGCCAAGCCGGGTGAGGGCGGCCAGTTGCCAGGTCATAAGGTTTCTGAATACATTGCCAAGCTGCGTTTCTCTGTACCTGGCGTGGGCTTGATTTCCCCACCACCGCATCATGATATTTATTCGATTGAAGATCTGGCGCAGTTGATCCATGACTTGAAAAACGCCAATCCAAGAGCTTCTATTTCGGTCAAGCTGGTGTCTGAAGTTGGTGTTGGTACAGTGGCTGCCGGCGTGTCCAAAGCCAAGGCCGACCACGTCGTTATCGCTGGTCACGATGGTGGTACAGGTGCTTCACCTTTGTCTTCCATCAAGCATGCCGGTACACCGTGGGAACTGGGCTTGTCTGAAACCCAGCAAACCCTGGTCTTGAATGGCTTGCGTGGCCGTGTCCGTGTGCAGGCGGATGGCCAGATGAAAACTGGCCGTGATGTCGCGATTGCCGCCATGCTGGGTGCCGATGAAATCGGTTTTGCGACAGCACCGCTGGTGGTCGAAGGCTGCATCATGATGCGAAAATGCCATCTGAACACTTGCCCGGTAGGCGTGGCAACACAGGACCCGGTCTTGCGTGCGAAGTTCTCTGGCAAGCCTGAGTACGTCGTCAATTACTTCTTCTTTGTTGCGGAAGAACTGCGTCAGATCATGGCACAGCTGGGCATACGCACTTATGATGATTTGATAGGCCGTGTTGATCTGCTGGATAAATCCAAGGCAGTATCGCACTGGAAAGCCAAAGGGCTGGATTTCAGCCGCATCTTCTATCAGCCAGAACTGGCTGAGGGCGCAGCGATACGCCATGTTGATGTACAAGACCATGGCCTGGAAAAAGCGCTGGACAATAAACTGATCGCTCAGGCAAAAATTGCTCTGGATACGGGTGAAAAAGTCTCCTTCATCTCGCCTATCAAAAACCTGAACCGCACTGTAGGCACCATGTTGTCTGGCGAAGTGGCGAAAAAATATGGTCATGCCGGTTTGCCGGATGACACTATCCACATACAGTTGCAAGGTACGGCTGGCCAGTCTGCCGGCGCTTTCCTGGCACATGGCGTGACGCTGGATCTGGTCGGTGAAGGTAATGATTATGTAGGCAAAGGCTTGTCCGGTGGCCGCATCATCATCCGCCCGAACACAGAATTCCGCGGTTGGGCAGTGGACAACATCATCTGCGGCAACACCGTCCTGTACGGTGCCATCTCTGGTGAAGCCTTTATCAATGGTGTTGCTGGCGAACGTTTTGCTGTGCGTAATTCTGGCGCGGTGACCGTGGTTGAAGGTACTGGCGACCATGGCTGTGAATACATGACAGGCGGCACTGTCATCGTTCTCGGCAATACCGGTCGCAACTTTGCTGCCGGTATGTCGGGCGGTATCGCTTATGTGTATGACCCGGAAGGCGAATTCGAAGCAAAGTGCAATATGTCCATGGTGACACTGGAGCCGGTTCTGGCAGGTGATGTGCAAGTGGCTACCCTGGATAAATCTATCTGGCACAGCCGCCTGCGTGGCGGTGAAGGCGAGACCGATGAAGCCATCTTGCGTAATCTGATAGAGCGTCATTTCAAACACACGGGCAGTACCCGCGCCCGCAATTTGCTGGATGACTGGGCCCGTAGTCGTGCCAAATTCGTCAAGGTATTCCCTACCGAATACAAGCGCGCCTTGGGTGAAATGTATGCAGCAAAACAGCTCGCAGCGAAAAAGGAAAAAGTCACGGCATAGTCGAGTGAGCGTGCTGCAGACTGGCTGCGGTCACGTCTTCCTGTGTTCTTCAGACTATTTAGCTTATTCAGCTTATTTCAGCTTATTTGAAATTAAGACAGGGCAGATGCCCGCAACAAAATTGAGGTTAGAAAATGGGTAAAGTTACCGGCTTCATGGAATACCAGCGTTTGCAGGAAGCAAGCGAAGCTCCACAGTCACGCAAAAAACATTACAAGGAATTTCTGGTGCATCTCGATGATGGCCAGGCCAAGGTGCAGGCTGCACGCTGCATGGATTGCGGCATTCCTTTCTGTAACAACGGCTGCCCCGTGAACAACATCATCCCTGACTGGAATGACCTGGTGTTCAACGGTAGTTACAAACTGGCACTTGATACCCTGCATTCCACCAATAACTTCCCTGAGTTCACTGGCCGTATTTGTCCTGCGCCTTGTGAGTCTGCCTGTACCCTGGGTATCAATAGCGACGCGGTTGGCATCAAGTCGATAGAACATTTCATCATCGACAAAGGCTGGGAAAACGGCTGGGTCCTGCCGCAAGTGCCATCCATTAAAACGGGTAAGAAAATTGCCGTGGTCGGTTCTGGTCCTGCGGGCCTGGCAGCCGCCCAGCAACTGGCACGTGTCGGCCATGATGTGACTGTGTTTGAAAAGAATGACCGTGTTGGTGGCTTGCTGCGTTATGGCATTCCTGACTTCAAGATGGAAAAATCCCATATCGACCGTCGCGTCGATCAGATGGTGGCAGAGGGCGTGACTTTCCGCACCAGTGTATTTGTCGGCAAGGACTTCCCAGCAACAGTGACCAACTGGGCCAAGGAAACCATCTCGCCTGAACAACTGCAAAAAGACTACGACGCCGTCATCATCGCCGGTGGCGCAGAAACCCCGCGCGACTTGCCTGTGCCTGGCCGTGAACTCAAAGGCGTGCATTTCGCCATGGACTTTTTGCCCCTGCAAAACAAGGTCAATGCCGGTGACAAGGTCAAGGACCAGATCATGGCCAGTGGCAAGCATGTCGTTGTCATCGGTGGTGGCGATACCGGTTCTGACTGCGTGGGTACATCCAACCGCCATGGCGCTAAATCAGTTGCACAGTTTGAACTGATGCCGCAACCGCCTGAGCAAGAAAACAAACCCATGGTCTGGCCTTACTGGCCAACCAAGCTGCGCACCTCTTCTTCACATGAAGAAGGTTGCGACCGTGACTGGGCAGTAGCGACCAAGCGTCTGGAAGGCAAGGCAGGCAAAGTAGAAAAATTGATCGCCTGCCGTGTCGAGTGGAAAGATGGCAAGATGCAGGAAGTGCCGGATTCTGAATTCGAGATGAAGGCCGATCTGGTCTTGCTGGCCATGGGTTTTGTCTCACCCGTACAACAAGTGCTGGATGCTTTCGGCGTCGATAAAGATGCCCGCGGCAATGCCAGGGCGACCACAGATGGCGTGGGCTGCTACAAGACCAATGTCGACAGGGTCTATGCAGCGGGTGATATGCGTCGCGGTCAGTCGCTGGTAGTGTGGGCGATACGCGAAGGACGTCAATGTGCGCGTGAAGTGGATGCCTTCCTCATGGGCGATTCAGTTTTGCCTCGTTAAGATGCGCTTGAAATCTGTATTTGTGTAATACCAGGCTGATTTGCCACTTTGAGTAAAATCTGGGGCAAATCAGTCATGCTCAGTCGTTATTAAGCCAGTTTACATAGGGAAATTGTAAATAACTGACTCTTCGTTCATTTAAAAAATTATTTTTCATTCCTCTTGTTTGAATAAAATTTGGAAAATTTTTAATTTATAGCGTTTTGCGCGAAATAATTGAAATATTCTGAATATTCATCAATATCTTGTTTTTTCGACATAGTTGTCTGTACAACCCTCTTTGCCTTTCTGCATTACAATCTAGGTTTTATAAACTATCTCCTCCATTGCTGTGCCAAATCTTGTAGAAATTCGCGATATCCAGTTTGGGTATGGGGACCGGACTATCCTGTCTGAACTCCGTATGGATTTCCCACGCGGTAAACTGATTGCCGTCATGGGTGGGTCAGGTTCGGGCAAGACTACGATCTTGCGCCTGATAGGTGGGCAAATTCGCGCGCAGCGTGGCAGTATCAAGGTGAATGGGCAAGAGATTGCTGAACTTGATACCCAGGGTCTGTATGCGATACGCAGGAAAATGGGCATGCTGTTTCAGCATGGCGCCCTGTTCACAGACTTAAGTGTTTTTGATAATGTGGCTTTCCCCATGCGTGAACATACCAATCTCAGCGAGGCCATGATACGTGACCTGGTCTTGCTGAAGTTGCAGGCAGTGGGTTTGCGTAATGCAGCCGGTTTGATGCCTGCCGAAATATCTGGCGGTATGGCCAGGCGGGTGGCTCTGGCTCGTGCCGTTGCGTTGGACCCTGAATTGATCATGTACGATGAACCTTTCGCAGGTCTTGACCCTATCTCTATGGGCGTTGCTGCCAATTTGATACGGAACTTGAACGACGCTTTGGGGTCTACCTCCATCCTGGTGTCGCATGATGTGCATGAAACCTTTGCGATTGCTGACTATGTCTACTTCCTGTCCAAGGGCAAAATCGTCGCGCAAGGCACGCCAGAAGAAATGCAGGTATCAGAAGACCCGTATGTAAAGCAGTTTGTGCATGCAGAGGCCGATGGACCCGTGCCTTTCCATTATCCCGGTGCATCCTTGCAGGCGGACCTGGGTTTGGAGAAGCGCACATGATCGTAGAAAAAATTGGTGGTTTTGTCAGGTCAACCATGGATGATGTGGGTTATGCAGCCCGCAGTTTTTTGTCCATACTGGCCAATTGCCTGGGCTTGTGGCGCAGGCCACGCCTGGTAACAGACCAGATTCATTTCATCGGCAATTACTCCATGGTGATTATTGCCGTGTCGGGATTATTTGTCGGATTCGTGCTGGCTTACCAGGGTTATTACACTCTGAACCGCTACGGCTCTGAAGAAGCGCTGGGTTTGCTGGTGGCTTTGTCACTGACCCGTGAACTGGGGCCGGTGGTGACCGCCTTGTTGTTTGCCGGGCGCGCTGGTACTTCACTAACGGCAGAAATAGGTTTGATGAAGGCCGGTGAGCAACTGGCGGCAATGGAAATGATGGCAGTCAATCCCATACAAAGGGTGCTGGCACCGCGTTTCCTGGCGGGCATCATTGCCATGCCTATCCTGACTTCCATCTTTAATGCCATGGGCATCATAGGTGGTTATGTCGTTGGTGTGAAACTGATAGGTGTCGACAATGGTGCTTTCTGGTCGCAAATGCAGGCGGGTGTGGAAGTGTTCCAGGATATAGGCAATGGCGTCATCAAAAGCATAGTCTTTGGTTTTGCAGTCAGCTTTGTGGCATTGTTCCAGGGTTATGAAGCACAGCCTACCCCCGAGGGTGTAGCGCGTGCCACCACCAGGACCGTAGTCATCTCTTCATTGTTGGTGTTGTGGCTGGATTTCCTGTTGACTGCGTGGATGTTTCAATAATCCCGCTCTGACCCGCAGCCTGTGCTATGTGGGCGGCGCAAATGAATTATTTGTCAAGACCTTCACTGAAGCAAGGGACTTGGTAAAATTGTAAGAAATGGTGGATAAGAAAAATGCAAAAAAAATCTCTCGACTTTTGGGTGGGCCTGTTTGTTTTGCTGGGTGCAGCAGCGCTGTTGTTTCTGGCACTCAAGGCAGGCAATTTAAGTTCTTTATCGTTTGAGCAGACCTATACTGTAACTGCGCGCTTTGACAATATAGGTGGGCTCAAGCCCAGGGCTGCTGTGAAGAGTGCGGGCGTGGTAATAGGCCGCGTCAGTGAAATCAAATTTGATGACAAAACTTACCAGGCGACTGTCGTCCTGGCATTGGAAAAACGTTACAAATTCCCCAAGGATTCATCAATCAAGATTTTGACAGCGGGCTTGCTCGGCGAGCAATACATAGGATTGAGTGCAGGCAGTAAAGACGAAATACTTGCTGCCGGTGACAGAATTACATTTACCCAAGACGCCATCGTGCTGGAAAACCTGATTAGTCAGTTCTTGTTCAGCAAGGCGGCAGAAGGCAATACGGAAGAGAAAAAATGACACGAACAGATAAATTTCCTGCCCGTAGCAGGATCTTGGCCATGTTCCTTTTACTGGCCAGTGTTTTACTGACCGGTTGCAGTACTGTGACAGTAGAGAAATTCAAGGACAAGGCTGACCAGACACTTGATGTTTTGAGCACGAAAACCAATATAGGCAAGAACCCGCGCGATCCTCTCGAAGGCTTCAACCGGACCATGTTCAGCTTCAACGATACCGTCGACACGGCGGTCGTAAAGCCAGTAGCCCAAGCTTATCGTAGTGCTACACCCGGGTTTGTGCAAACTGGTGTCGGCAATTTTTTTAGCAATATTGGTGATGTCTGGAATGCAGTGAACAATTTACTGCAAGGCAGGGTTAATGATGGTGTCACAGACGTTATGCGTTTTGCCATCAACACCACCATAGGTATAGGTGGTTTGATAGACATAAGTTCGGCGGCTGGCATGCCCAAGCATAATGAAGATTTTGGGCAGACTTTAGGGCGCTGGGGTGTCAAGTCTGGTCCTTACCTGGTCTTGCCCGTGCTAGGACCATCAACGGTGCGTGATGCCCTGGCTACGCCTGTCGATATGCGCGGTGATCTGTGGTACTACAAGCGCCCCATGTATATCAAAAACATAGGTTCGGTAGTGCGTCTGGTTGATAAGCGTGCATCAGTACTTGATGCAGGTAGTTTGCTGGAAGAAGCTGCGCTCGACAAGTATGTATTCTTCCGCGATGCATATCTGCAGCGCCGTGCTGGCCAGATCAATCCTGACGAGGATTGAGCGCCACTCCGGGTGTGAATAATTGTAAGGATTGTAAATAGGCGTCAACCAGTTTGGCGCCTGCAAAGTTAACTGGCAGTATAGATACTGCACAAATAGGAACAAAAAATGAAACGATCTGTGAATAAATTTTTTAAACTGGTATTTGCTGGCTTGCTAGGTTTGTCCATGCTGGCTAATGTAGCTCAGGCACAAGCCCAGGAAGCACCGGATGTCCTCATCAAACGCCTGAGCCAGGAAATCCTGGAGCTGGCAAAGAATGACAAAGACATACAAGCCGGCAATCAAAAGAAAGTCTATGACATGGTGGAGAGCAAGATACTGCCGTACATTGATTTTCCACGCATGACTTCACTGGCTGCAGGCAAGAGCTGGAAAGAAGCCACGCCTGAACAGCAAAAGCAATTGACCAATGAATTCCGTACCCTGCTGGTATTTACTTATTCTGGCGCGATTTCCCAGATCAAGGATCAACGTGTAGAGTTCAAACCTATGCGTTCTGCCCCAGAAGATACGGAAGTGGAAGTACGTTCCCAAGTGATACAAAGCCGTGGCGAGCCTATCGTCCTGAACTATCGCCTGGAAAAATTGCCAGCTGGCTGGAAAATCTTTGACATCAATGTCCTGGGTGCCTGGTTGGTGGAAACTTATAAAGGCAGTTTTTCTGCAGAAATCAGCAAGTCTGGTATCGATGGCTTGATCAAGACACTGTCTGAAAAGAATAAAAAACTGGCGGCATCCGGTGCAGCAAAAACCGCAGCAAAATAAAACCAGGAACGTATTGTGTATACAGTAACAGGTGAGCTTAGCCATGATAATGCCAATGCAGTTGTTGCTGCTGGCTTGTCTGCCATAGCTGCAGGTCAGTCAGCGTTCGACTTGTCGGCGCTGACTAAAATTGACTCAAGTGCTGTGGCGGTCATGATCGCCTGGCAACGTCAGGCTATCCAGAAGGGCGTGCAACTGCAGTTCAGTGGTTATTCTGCCAGCTTGCTGAGTTTATTGGCATTGTACGGTCTCAACGAGCAATTCCAGCTTCATACACCAGAGCGACATTGATCGCATCCTGAGTTTCTATTTCTGTGTGGCATGCATGCTGACAATACCGGCATGCCAATTCAGATCAAATCCCGAAAATCCCCTATAATCAAAGGTTTCGTCATTCTAGTGAACTGTAATAGTGAACTAGTGACAAGAAACCGGGTTTTCCGGTTCTTAATTCCCTGATGAGCACTTAGTGCAAACACGCCAGATGGCAGCCATACAAATTAGCAACATACAAAAACGCTACCAGTCGCTACAAGCACTGGGTGGTGTCTCGCTCACGATAGAAGAGGGTGAGTTTTTCGGTTTGCTGGGGCCAAATGGTGCGGGCAAGACCACTTTGATTTCCATTTTGGCAGGCTTGAACCGAGCTGATGCTGGAAATATCACTGTGCAAGGTCATGATGTGGTCAGCGATTACCGTAACGCCCGCAAGAAGCTGGGCGTGGTGCCGCAAGAACTGGTGTTTGATCCTTTTTTCACTGTGCGCGAAACCCTGCGCATGCAGTCCGGTTATTTTGGCCTGAAGAACAATGACAAATGGATAGACGAGGTCATGGAAAACCTCGATCTAACGAATAAGGCTGACGTCAATATGCGCGCCCTGTCTGGCGGCATGAAGCGCCGTGTGCTGGTCGCGCAAGCTTTGGTGCATAAGCCACCCGTCATCGTGCTGGATGAGCCGACTGCAGGTGTAGACGTTGAATTACGCCAGACCCTGTGGCAATTCATCGCCCGCCTGAATCGCGAAGGCCATACTGTCGTGCTGACCACACATTACCTCGAAGAAGCGCAAGCTTTGTGTAACCGCATCGCCATGCTGAAACTGGGCAAGGTCGTGGCCCTGGATAGCACCGCCAATCTGATCAAGCGCATCTCGGGTTCGCAATTACGCATCACCCTGGCTGCCAGTGGCGTGGTGACTTTGCCTGCCAGCTTGCGCGACAAAGTCATCAGCCATGAAATCCAGGCAGACCCACGCCAGTTTGCCCTGCGCGTGACTGACTACAACCAGGTAGAAGGCATGCTGGCTGCCTTCCGTGCTGATGGTTGTGTCATCGAAGATATGCATTTATTGCAAGCTGATCTGGAAGATGTCTTCCTGCAAATCATGGAGGGCAGCAAATGAGTAGCTTGACCGGTTTTAATACCCTGTTCTACAAAGAAGTTTTGCGCTTCTGGAAAGTGGCAACGCAAACCATCACTGCACCCATCATGACGGCCATCCTGTATTTGCTGATTTTTGGCCATGTGCTGGAAGATCATGTACAGGTTTATCCTGGCGTCAAATACACGGCCTTTCTGGTGCCTGGGCTGGTGATGATGAGTGTCTTGCAAAATGCGTTCGCAAATTCATCTTCTTCGCTGATCCAATCCAAGATTACCGGCAATCTGGTATTTATCCTGTTGCCACCGCTGTCGCACTGGGAAATTTTCAGTGCCTATGTACTGGCAGCGATTTTGCGCGGTGTCGCTGTCGGCGCCGGTGTCTTCATCGTCACTGCCTGGTTTGCTGACCTGCATTTCGTTGCGCCATGGTGGATAGCGATTTTTGCTTTCCTTGGTGCTGCCATGCTGGGCACCATGGGTTTGGTCGCCGGTATCTGGGCAGAGAAATTTGACCAGCTTGCAGCCTTCCAAAACTTTTTGATCATGCCTGCCACCTTCCTGTCTGGCGTGTTTTATTCCATCCATTCCTTGCCTGGCATCTGGCAAAGTATTTCGCGTTTCAATCCGTTTTTCTACATGATAGATGGCTTCCGCTTTGGTTTCTTCGGTAAGTCCGATGTTGATCCTCTGCATAGCCTGATGATCGTTACCGTGTTTTCATTATTGCTGGCTACGATTGCCATCCAGATGTTGAAACGTGGATATAAGTTGAGACACTGAGTACGACACTGAACGCAGTACTGAATACAACAACAGCTTCACCATTTTGATCAAGAGAGTTAGCCGTGTTTCCTACGCCCGAACAAATTAAAAATTACATTGCAGCTGGTCTGGAATGTACGCACCTGGAAGTCGAAGGCGACGGCCAGCATTTCACAGCAGTGATCGTGTCTGCCGCTTTCGCTGGCAAACGCCCGATACAGCGTCATCAAATTGTTTACGCCGTGCTGGGTGATCGCATGCGTGAAGAAATACACGCCCTTTCCATGAAAACCCTGACGCCTGAAGAGTACGCTGCATAATGGATAAATTATTGATTACAGGCGGCAATCGCCTGAATGGTGATATCACGATTTCCGGCGCAAAAAATGCCGCACTGCCTATCCTGTGCGCAGGCTTGCTGACTTCTGGTAATGTCGAATTGCACAATGTGCCTTCTCTGCAAGATGTCAGCACTATGCTGAAGCTGTTGCGTCAAATGGGTTTGCAAGTCACGCAGGAAAATGGTGTGACCGTACTCAATGGCGCAGCCATAGACAAGCTGGAAGCGCCGTATGACCTGGTGAAAACCATGCGTGCATCGATACTGGTGCTCGGCCCCCTGCTGGCGCGTTTTGGTGAAGCGAAAGTGTCTTTGCCCGGTGGTTGCGCGATCGGTTCGCGCCCGGTTGACCAGCATATCAAGGGCTTGCAAGCCATGGGTGCCGAGATCAATATTGAAGCCGGTTACATCCACGCCAAGGCCAAGAAACTCAAAGGCGCACGCGTCGTCACTGACATGATTACCGTGACAGGCACAGAGAATTTGCTGATGGCAGCGACGCTCGCCGAAGGTGAAACCGTGCTGGAAAATGCCGCGCGCGAACCGGAAGTCACTGACCTGGCCAACCTGCTGGTGGCCATGGGTGCGAAGATAGAAGGCATAGGCACAGACCGCCTGGTCATCCAGGGTGTTGAGAGCCTACACGGCGCGACCCATACAGTCATCGCTGATCGTATAGAGACGGCAACCTTCCTGTGTGCTGTAGCTGCCACTGGTGGTGACATCACCTTGAAAAATACTCGCAGTGACATCCTTGATGTCGCACTCGATAAGCTGCGCGAAGCAGGCGTGATACTGACATCAGGCCCGGACTGGATACGTGCACAAATGAGTGGCCGCCCCAAGGCAGTTGGTTTCCGCACGACTGAATACCCAGGTTTCCCGACTGATATGCAGGCGCAATTCATGGCGCTGAACTGCATCGCTCAAGGCACCAGTATCGTCACTGAAACCATCTTTGAAAACCGCTTCATGCATGTGCAGGAAATGAACCGCCTGGGTGCGAAGATAGAAATTGATGGCCACACAGCCATCGTCAATGGTGTAGACAAGCTCGTCGGAGCGCCCGTCATGGCAACTGACTTGCGCGCCTCTGCCTCGCTGGTGATCGCCGCCATGGTGGCCGAGGGTGAAACCCTGATAGACCGCATCTACCATCTGGACCGCGGCTATGACCGCATGGAAGTCAAACTCTCCGCAGTCGGTGCACAAATACAGCGAGTCAAATAAATGTCTGCACAATTGACACTGGCCTTATCCAAGGGCCGCATCTTTGAAGAAACCCTGCCCTTGCTGGAAGCAGCAGGCATACGCGTGACCGAAGACCCAGAAAAATCGCGCAAGCTGATTTTGGCGACCAATGATCCTGATGTGCGCGTCATCATCGTGCGCGCGTCTGACGTGCCCACCTATGTGCAATATGGCGCTGCTGATTTTGGCGTGGCCGGCAAGGATGTTTTGCATGAGCATGGCGGCGCTGGTCTGTACCAGCCTATCGATCTGAACATTGCCAAATGCCGCATGTCAGTTGCGGTGTCTGTGGGTTTTGATTATGAAAATGCCGTACGCCAGGGTGCGCGCCTTCGCGTTGCGACCAAGTACACCGAAACTGCGCGCCAGCATTTTGCTGCCAAGGGAGTGCACGTCGATCTGATCAAGCTGTATGGCTCTATGGAACTGGCACCACTGGTTGGCTTGTCAGATGCGATTGTTGATCTGGTCAGCACTGGCAGCACCCTGCGTGCGAATAATCTGGTGGAAGTGGAACACATCATGGAAATTTCTTCGCGCCTCGTGGTTAACCAGGCTGCATTGAAATTGAAGCGTGAACGCCTGCAACCGATATTGGAAGCATTTGATCGTGCCTCCAAAGCCAACGCATAATTAATGAAGAGAAAAGCATGGCATCCCTGATTACCCGGCTTGATACGACTGATGCAGATTTTTCCAGGAAACTGACTTCATTGCTGGCCTTTGAAGCCAGTGAAGATGAAGCAATAGACCGCGCCGCTGCGCAGATACTGGCCAGCGTCAAAGCCAGTGGTGATACTGCCGTGCTGGAAGCGACCAATCGTTTTGACCGCCTCAATGCCAGCAGCGTTGCCGCGCTGGAGTTGACGCAGGAAGAAATGCAGGCTGCACTGGCGTCCCTGAATGTAGAACGCCGTACTGCGCTGGAAACTGCCGCAGCACGCGTACGCGCCTATCACGAAATTCAAAAAGCAGAATGTGGTTCAGCCGGTTTCAGTTATACCGAAGCTGATGGCACCGTACTCGGCCAGAAAGTCACACCACTGGACCGCGTTGGTATTTATGTGCCAGGCGGTAAGGCTGCCTATCCATCGTCGGTATTGATGAATGCGATACCGGCCAAGGTGGCAGGCGTCAAAGAAATCATCATGGTCGTGCCTACGCCAGACGGTGTAAAAAATCCTTTGGTATTGGCCGCTGCCGCGATTGCCGGTGTTGACCGCGTGTTTACGGTAGGTGGTGCGCAGGCTGTCGGTGCCCTGGCCTATGGTACGGCAACGATACCGCCTGTTGATAAAATCGTAGGCCCCGGCAATGCCTATGTGGCTGCTGCCAAGCGCCGCGTGTTTGGCGTGGTGGGCATAGACATGATTGCCGGCCCATCCGAAATTCTGGTCTTGTGCGATGGTACGACAGACCCGGACTGGGTTGCCATGGATTTGTTTTCGCAGGCTGAGCATGATGAACTGGCGCAATCCATTTTATTGTGCCCGAATGAAGCGTATATAGAAGCTGTTCAAGCCAGCATCATCAAACTGCTGCCGGATATGCCCAGACATGAAGTGATACGTACTTCTCTGGCCAATCGCGGTGCGCTCATCAAGGTGCGCGATATGGATGAAGCCTGTGAAATTGCGAATAGTATCGCGGCTGAGCATCTGGAAATTTCTGCAGAAAACCCGCAGCAATGGGCAGACAAGATACGTCATGCCGGTGCCATGTTCCTCGGTCGTTATTCATCTGAATCCCTGGGTGATTATTGCGCTGGCCCCAACCATGTCTTGCCAACTTCACGCACGGCGCGTTTTTCTTCACCGCTGGGTGTCTACGATTTCCAAAAGCGTTCATCGATGATTTTTGTCAGTGAGCAGGGTGCTCAAACCCTGGGTAAAGTAGCCGCTGAACTGGCCTATGGCGAAGGCTTGCAAGCCCACGCGCGTAGTGCAGAATTGCGGCTCAAGTCATGAAAGCAAAATTGCTGTCTGCTATGAATACCTGCATATGAAGGCCGAATGGCGTAACCAGGTTTTTTGTGAAGATGCGCTGCAAGGTCTGGCGCGTCTGCCTGATGCCAGCATAGACTTATTGCTGGCCGACCCACCGTATGGTCTGGGTAAGGATTACGGCAATGAGTCAGACAAGATGGAGTCGGCTGCCTATCTGGAATGGATGGCGCAATGGATAGACCTGGCCTTGCCCAAGCTGAAAGCCAATGGCAGCCTGTATATCTTCCTGACCTGGCGCTATTCGCCGGAAGTCTTTGTCATGCTCAAGCAGCGCATGAGCATGATGAATGAAATCATCTGGGACAGGCGCGTACCGTCGATGGGTGGTACCGTAAGAAAATATTCATCGGTGCATGACACCATAGGCTTTTTTGTCAAAGCCAAGGATTACTATTTTGACCTGGATGCAATACGCATCCCGTATGATGCAGCCACCAAGAAAGCCCGCAGCCGCAAGATTTTTGAGGGTGCGAAGTGGCTGGAAATGGGATTCAATCCCAAGGATGTCTGGAGTGTCTCGCGCCTGCACAGAGAGCATGCCGAACGTGAAGAACATCCTACCCAAAAACCGCTCGAAATCATCGAGCGCATGATCAAGGCTTCCTGCCCACCCGGCGGTGTTGTACTCGATCCCTTCATGGGCAGCGGCACTACCGCCGTAGCTGCCAAACGTTGCGGGCGTGATTTTGTCGGATTTGAATTAAATCCCGACTATTGCGCCATGATAGAAAATCGCCTGGCTTTGATCGATACGGAAGCACTTTCTGCCTGATGGCATGAAATGTTCTGATATGTGGTCTGCGAAATTTTCAATGTACAAGCCTGAACATGGAGCAAAGAATTGAGCATCACCAAACTGATACGCCCTGAAATCGCCAGCCTGTCCGCCTATCATGTGCCGGACGCCAGCGGTTTTGTGAAGCTGGATGCGATGGAAAACCCTTATCTGCTGCCGCCTGATATGCAGAAGGAACTGGCCCAGCATCTGGCAGGCGTGGCACTGAACCGTTATCCACAACCTGCCTATGCCAGTCTCAAGCAATTAATTGCCGACAAACTCGGTGTGCCTGCGGGTCATGACATTGTCCTTGGCAATGGCTCGGATGAACTCATCAGCATGGTCTCCATCGCCTGTGCCAAACCGGGTGCCAAGGTGCTCGCGCCTGTGCCAGGCTTTGTCATGTATGCCATGTCCGCTCTGTTTGCCGGGCTGGAATTTGTTGGCGTGGACCTGAACCCGGATTTCACGTTGAACAAGGCAGCCATGCTGGCGGCGATTGCTGAGCATCAACCAGCCATCATTTACCTGGCTTATCCCAACAATCCTACCGGCACGCTTTACAATGTTGGCGATATGGTCGCTATTCTGCAGGCGGTTGGTGAGAATGGCATCGTCATCGTTGATGAAGCTTATCAACCGTTTGCCCAGGCCAGCTTTATGTCACGCCTGGCAGAGTTTGATAATCTGGTCGTCATGCGCACTGTGTCCAAGCTGGGCCTGGCAGGCATACGTCTGGGTTATATGGCTGGCAATAATGCCCTGATGCATGAATTTGAAAAAGTGCGCCCGCCTTACAATATCAACGTCTTGACGCAGGCAGCGGCAGAATTTGTGTTGAACAGGGTAGAAGTGCTGGATGCGCAGGCAGCAGAATTGCGCCAGCAACGCAAGGAATTAATGGCTGCTCTGGCAAGCTTGCCAGAGGTGCAAGTCTTTCCCTCTTCTGCCAATTTTGTGCTGATACGTGTTGCGAATGCCGAACAAGTCTTTGTGAAATTACGCGAACAAAAAATTTTAGTCAAAAATGTAGGTAAAATGCATAATCTGCTGGGCGACTGTCTGCGTATTACAGTCAGCACCCGGGAAGAGAATGCTCTTTTTCTTGCTGCCTTGGCAGCATCTTTATCATCAAAATGAATAAGCCCATAGAACGCATTGCGGCGGTTACCCGCAATACCAATGAAACACAAATCCGTGTTGCCATCAATCTGGATGGCACAGGCCAGCAAAAACTCAATACCGGCGTCCCTTTCCTGGATCATATGCTGGATCAGATTGCCCGTCATGGCCTGATTGATCTGGACATAGAAGCGGTAGGCGACCTGCATATCGATGCCCATCACACGGTAGAAGACGTTGGTATTACCCTGGGCCAGGCATTTGCCAAGGCAATTGGTGATAAAAAAGGCATACGCCGTTATGGTCATGCCTATGTGCCTCTGGACGAGGCATTGTCACGCGTGGTCATCGACTTTTCTGGCCGCCCGGGCCTGGAATACCATATACCCTTTACCCGTGCCATGATAGGCAATTTTGACGTGGACCTGACCCGTGAATTTTTTCAGGGCTTCGTCAATCATGCTTTAGTCAGCTTGCATATCGATAACTTGCGCGGCGACAACTCTCATCATCAATGCGAAACTGTATTCAAAGCCTTTGGCCGCGCCCTGCGCATGGCGACCGAGCTGGATGCACGTGCGGCAGGAACCATACCCTCGACCAAAGGCAGCCTTTGATCGTAATGTAAATACAGACAGCAGACACGAGATACCAGCTTGCTGGTGATTCATTATGAATAAAATTGTAGTAGTAGATTACGGCATGGGTAATTTGCGCTCGGTAGCGCAAGCCCTGCGTGCTGTTGCGCCTGAAGCGAATGTCCTGATTTCCGGCGAGGTCGCCGATATCCGCAGTGCGGATCGTATCGTTTTACCAGGGCAGGGTGCCATGCCTGACTGCATGAGCTGCCTGCGCGAATCCGGCCTGCAAGATGCCCTGCTGGAAGCTGCTCGCAGCAAACCCCTGTTTGGCGTTTGCGTCGGTGAGCAAATGTTGTTTGATGTCAGTGAAGAAGGTGACACGCCTGGTCTGGGCCTTTTGCCCGGCAAGGTGGTGCGCTTTGCACTGGATGGGCAATTACAGGCAGATGGCTCGCGTTACAAGGTGCCACAAATGGGCTGGAACCGTGTGCAGCAATCGCAGTTTCATGCTCTGTGGCAAGACATTGCCGATGATGCCTATTTTTATTTTGTACATAGCTATTATGCCCAGCCCGCAGATGCGCAACATGCAGTCGGCATGACGGATTACGGTAGTCTGTTTGCCTGCGCAGTAGCGCGTGACAATATCTTTGCTACCCAGTTCCACCCTGAAAAGAGTGCGTCGACTGGCTTGCAACTGTATAAGAATTTTGTACACTGGAAACCATAAGTGCCGATTTAATGTCTGACGTAAATTGTTTACCCTGATTGTTAACTGGTATTGTCCGTTCTTATTGTCTTCTTTTATTGTTTAATTGACGTCCCTACTTTTTCTCATATCATGCTGCTCATCCCTGCTATAGACCTGAAAGATGGCCACTGCGTACGCCTTAAACAAGGTGACATGGACCAGGCCACCGTATTTTCTGAAGACCCTGCCGAAATGGCGCGCCATTGGCTGCGCCAGGGTGCGCGTCGTCTGCATCTGGTGGATTTGAACGGTGCTTTTGCCGGCAAGCCCAAGAACGAGGCGGCGGTCAAGGCCATCATACAAGCGGTACGTGACTACGCAGAAGAAACCGATACCGAAGAAATCCCGGTACAACTCGGTGGCGGCATCCGTGATCTCGATACCATAGAACGTTATCTTGACGATGGCCTGTCCTACATCATCATAGGCACAGCCGCAGTCAAGAACCCTGGTTTCCTGGCGGATGCCTGCAGCGCCTTCCCTGGTCAGATCATCGTTGGCATTGATGCCAAGGATGGCAAGGTCGCTACCGATGGCTGGAGTAAATTGTCTGGTCATGAAGTCATAGACCTCGCCAAGAAATTTGAAGACTATGGTGTCGAAGCCATCGTCTATACCGACATAGGCCGTGACGGCATGATGGGTGGCGTGAATATTGAAGCCACTGTCAAACTGGCGCAAGCCGTCAGCATCCCTGTGATTGCTTCTGGTGGCGTGCATGTACTGGCAGACGTCGAAGCCCTGTGCGCTGTACAGGACGAAGGCATAGAAGGTGTGATCTGTGGCCGTTCGATTTACGAAGGCACGCTGGATCTGTCGTCGGCACAAGACCGTGCCGATGAACTCAGCGGTGAGTTCGATGATGAAGAAGAAACTGAATGAGCTTAGCCAAACGTATTATCCCTTGTCTGGATGTGACCGCTGGTCGCGTCGTCAAGGGCATTAATTTCCAGGAACTGCGTGATGCCGGTGATCCGGTAGAGATTGCCCGCCGTTATGACGGGCAGGGTGCAGATGAAATTACTTTTCTTGATATCACTGCATCTTCGGATGGCCGTGACCTGATTTTGCCGATTATTGAAGCCGTTGCGTCACAAGTGTTTATTCCGCTGACTGTTGGTGGTGGTGTACGTACGGTGGCTGATGTACGCCGTTTACTGAATGCCGGTGCTGACAAGGTGGGCATCAATACTTCTGCCGTGACCAATCCGCAGCTGGTGGCGGATGCGGCGCATAAATATGGTTCGCAATGCATAGTCGTGGCCATAGATGCCAAGAATGTAGCGCCAGGCAAGTGGGAAGTGTTTACCCATGGTGGCCGCAATGCCACTGGCCTGGATGCCGTCGAATGGGCGCAACACATGGCCAAACTGGGGGCTGGCGAAATCCTGCTGACCAGCATGGACAAGGATGGTACCCGTTCCGGTTTTGATCTGGGCTTGACGCGCGCGGTGTCAGATGCAGTATCTATACCCGTCATCGCCTCAGGCGGCGTGGGTGGTTTGCAAGACCTGGCCGATGGTATCAAAATCGGAGGCGCAGATGCGGTCTTGGCTGCCAGCATCTTCCATTATGGACAACATACAGTAGGTGAAGCAAAGCAATTTATGGCAGCACAACATATACCGATGAGGTTGTCATGAGCGCGGCAAAGTGGTTGAACAAGGTCAAGTGGGATGAGCACGGTCTGGTGCCTGTCATTGCGCAAGAAGCCAGCAGCAATGATGTATTGATGTTTGCCTGGATGAACCGCGATGCCCTGACCAAAACCGTGGAGCTGGGCGAAGCTGTCTATTGGAGCCGCTCCCGCAAGAAGCTCTGGCACAAGGGGGAAGAATCCGGCCATATCCAAAAGGTCAAGGAAATCCGCCTGGATTGTGATGAAGACGTGGTCTTGCTGAAGATAGAACAGACTGACAGCATCGCCTGCCATACTGGCCGCCACTCCTGCTTCTTCCAGAAGTTTGAAGGCAGCCTCAATGACGGTGACTGGCAGGCAGTCGATCCGGTCTTGAAAGATCCGGAAAGCATCTACAAATGAGTAATGCACAATGAGTGATATGCAAAGCAATACCCAGGAACAGACCCTGCAGCGTCTGGCAGAGATCATAGAAAGCCGTAAGCTGGTCAATGGCGGCGACCCGGACAAATCCTATGTCGCGCGCCTGTTTTCCAAGGGTGACGATGCTATCTTGAAAAAGATAGGCGAAGAGGCAACGGAAACCGTCATGGCTGCCAAGGATGCCCGGGTTTCCGGTGATACCAGCAAGCTTTTATATGAATGTGCTGACTTATGGTTTCATTCACTTGTCATGTTGGCCCAGTATAATCTTAGCCCTCAACAGGTGCTGGATGAACTGGCAAGGCGTGAAGGTATTTCAGGCATAGAAGAAAAAGCAGCGCGCAAGGATGCGTGAGACGCAAATGCTTTAGTCTGAGCGGGTATTAGTGGCATTAAATAAGCATACGCCTTGTTGATGAATGGATAAAACGTGGATAACTGTATTTTTTGTAAGATTGCAGCAAAACAAATTCCTTCTACCAGCGTCTATGAAGATGAAGAATTGCTGGTATTTAAAGATATCAACCCTGCCGCCCCTGTGCATCTGTTGATTATCCCCAAAGTACATATAGAGACCTTGTCTTCAGTGCAGCCGGAACATACGGTCTTACTGGGTAAAATGCTGGCGCTGGCGCCAAAGTTGGCGCAAGAGCAAGGTTGTGCTCTCGTACAAGAGGCTGATGGCAGCTTGACAGGTGGTTACAAAACCCTCATCAACACTGGGCCGGATGGCGGGCAAGAGGTGTATCATCTGCATATGCATGTGATAGGCGGCCCCAAGCCTTGGCGTGGACAACGCTGATTTCTGGTCATGTGGCTGCTATTTTGCAGTAGCTTTCAAATTAATTTTCGGGAATGAAACTCTCGTAAGGAGTAAATAATGGGTTCATTGAGTATTTGGCATTGGTTGATCGTCCTGGTCGTCGTGATTGTGGTTTTCGGCACCAAGAAATTGAGCAATGTTGGCACTGATGCAAGTAAAATCGTCAGGGATTTCAAGGAAGGCATGAAAGACCGCGACGAAAAGCCTGTGGCATCTCAACAAGTTGCGGATAAGACCCCTATTGACGTCGATGCAAAAGAAAAATCCAAGCTGTGATTGCTTTATTGACTGGTAATCTGGATTTTTTGCGTAGGTTGCACCCATGATAGACTTGGGAATCAGTAAACTTGCTCTGATAGGTGTCGTTGCCCTGATCGTGATCGGCCCTGAGAAATTGCCCAAAGTGGCAAGAATGGCCGGTACCCTGTTGGGGCGGGCGCAGCGCTATATCAATGAAGTCAAGTCTGAAGTCAGCCGTGAAATTGAGCTTGAAGAATTGCGCAAGATGCAAAAGGATGTACAGGAAGCTGTTCACGGTGTAGAGCAGTCCATACACCAGACATGGTCTGAGACCGAACAGGAATTGCGCAATCTGGGGCAGGAGACTGATAGCGCCATGTTGCATACGGCATCGCCTGAGCAATTGGCGATCAAGGCAAAAAACTTCCGCCGTAAAAAGCTCGCCCGTACTTCTGCGCTGCCTGCCTGGTATAAAAACCGCAACGGCCAGCGTCAGCATATTATTTCCGGATCGGCAAGAATGGCGCGTCACCGCGCTTCGCCCCGTTCTGGCGGCAGCTTCTTTTAATTTTCGCTTATGTCTTTGCGTTTTTATAATCTGGCGGTATTTGCATGAGCGAGCACACAGAACAAGCTCCGGAAGAGAGTTTCATTTCCCATTTGGTGGAGTTGCGCGATCGTCTGGTCAAGGCCATGTATGGCCTGGTGATTGCCTGTGCTGCCTTGATGGCCTGGCCGGGGCCATCGGCTATCTATGATTTTCTGGCGCAGCCTATGCTGGCCTCATTGCCTCCCGGTTCCAAGATGATCGCTACGGGTGTCATTTCGCCATTTCTGGTGCCAATGAAAGTCACTTTATTGCTGGCTTTTATGCTGGCTCTGCCATGGATACTGTACCAGGTCTGGGCCTTTGTTGCGCCTGGTCTGTACACCCATGAAAAACGCCTGGTAGCACCCCTGGTAATTTCTTCATCGGTGCTGTTTCTGTGTGGCGTAGCCTTTTGCTATTTCCTGGTTTTTGGTCGTGTCTTCAAATTCATCAATGAATTTGCCCCGGCGTCCATCAATGTTTCGCCTGATATAGAAAATTATCTGGACTTCATCATGTCCATGTGTCTCGCTTTTGGCGTGACCTTTGAAGTGCCAGTTGTTGTCGTGGTGCTGGTACGCATGGGGTTGGTTCCACTGGAAAAACTCAAGGCCATACGCCCTTATGTCATCGTTGGTGCCTTTGTGATTGCGGCCATAGTCACACCGCCGGATATCGTCAGCCAGTTTTCACTGGCTATACCTATGTGGATATTGTATGAACTGGGTTTGCTGGTTGCCCCCATGTTTGTAAGAGCAACCCAGGCACCAGAATCGACAGAATCAAACGGGAGCTGACCTGAGCCAGCTTACCAGCGGCATCGCGCTCTTGTAAGCTGTCAGCAGGGTGGTTTTCAGTTCATCCGTATCCATGCCCTTGAGCGGGCATTCTGTCCACACCATGAAGTTCTTCAGCTTGATCTGCTCTATATGCGGCAGGTCAGCATCAAAGCCCTTGGGCGGGCGTTGCAGCTTGCCTTCTTCCTGTAAAGTACCAAACTGCGCTTTCAGTTTCTTGTCCTTCAAGACCTTGGCAAAACCGTCCGGGTCGGCCACGATGTGGTTGCGGATGGCCTTCAAACGGTCGGATGGCGGCATGTATTCACCGACTGCGTAAAACAGGCGGCCCGTACCATCCATCTGGAAATAATAGGCTGGCCCGCCGCCTTCGCTGGGTTTCTTGCGTCCGCTGGGGACGATGGAAGAAGAGAAGGTGGTCTTGTATGGTGATTTGTCATGTGCAAAACGCACATCGCGATTGATACGGAATAATGCTTTCTTTGGTTCCAAGCCCAGGATGGCAGGATCAAATTTGCTGATCTCGGCAATCAGTTCAGTCACCAGTTGCAAAAATTCTGCCCGTAAAATGTCATAGCGCGGTTTGTTCATGACGAACCAGGCACGGTTATTGTTGTCGCCCAGTTCAGACAAATAAGCTTGCAAGTCTATCAAATGCATGGATTTCTATTCCTTGGTTTCTTCTTTACGCGCCGCCGGGCGCTTGCCTATCAGGATTTCCAGCGTCGGTTCCTTGGTATCGCGCAAGACGGTGATCTTGGCCTTGTTGCCGGGTTTTAGTTGCGCTACCAGGTTTAACATCTGGGTGGTGTCGCCTACCGGTTTACCTTCAATCGCGATCAGGATGTCGCCAGGCTTCATGCCAGCCTTGTCAGCCGGGCCGCCGCGTATCACGCCGGCAATGATGGCACCGGATTTTTGTTTCAATCCAAAGCTGTCGGCCAGCTCAGGCGTGATGTCTTGCGGTTCCACACCTATCCAGCCGCGCACTACATGGCCATTGGTGATGATGGATTCCATGACCTGTTTGACAGTGGAAACAGGTATCGCAAAGCCTATGCCTACCGAACCACCGGTCTGGGAATAAATCGCCGTGTTGACGCCCAGCAGATTGCCGTTCACATCCACCAGCGCACCACCAGAATTGCCAGGGTTGACAGCAGCATCCGTCTGGATAAAGTTTTCAAATGCATTGTCGGTCAGGTTATTGCGTCCCAGGGCCGAGATAATGCCCATGGTGACAGTCTGCCCTACACCGAAAGGGTTGCCGATGGCGAGTACCACATCACCTACACTGGCCGTGTCCGAGCGGCCAAAGGTGATCGCCGGTAAATCTGGTAAATTAATTTTTATGACCGCCAGATCGGTTTCAGGATCAGTGCCGACTACCTTGGCACTGGCTTTGCGGCCATCTGTCAGGGCAACTTCAATATCGTCCGCAGATTCGACCACATGGTTATTTGTCAGGATATAACCTTCGGAACTGACGATGACACCTGAGCCCAGACTGGACAGGCGCTCGGTCTGCGGATTTTGCTGGTCGCCAAAAAACCGTCTCAGAAATGGATCGTTGAGGAGCGGGTTGCGACGTTGCCGCACTTCTTTCGAAGTGAAAATGTTCACCACGGAAGGCATGGCATGCTTGGCGGCCGCTCCATAAGAACTTTGCGCGGGTACGCTATTGGCGGGCGCTTCCTTGACGATGGCACCGGCATTCAGCGTCTGGGTTTGCCTGGAGTTATAACCTGCTTTTACCCAATCGGGTTTCAAGGTGGTTACAATAAACCAGATCGCCAGACCTACAGTAACAGTTTGGGCAAACAATAACCAAAGACGACGCATAGAGAGAATGTATGAAATCAGTGAATCGGGATGAATTGGCGCAATTCCTGGCAAAAGAATTGCAAGTAACTTACTTTCGTGATTATTGCCCAAACGGCGTACAGGTGGAAGGGCGCAACACCATTAAACATATAGTCAGTGGTGTGACTGCCAGTTTAGCATTATTGGAAAAAGCCGTGGAAATGCAAGCCGACGCCATTCTGGTCCACCATGGTTACTTCTGGCGTGGTGAGGATATGCGTGTCATAGGACAAAAGCAGCGCCGCCTGAAACTCTTGCTGGAAAATGATATTTCCCTGTTTGCTTACCATCTGCCGCTGGATAATCATGCAGAGCTGGGTAATAACATAGGTTTGGCTCGCCAACTGGGTTTGACCGCAGACGGACGTTTTGGTGAAAATGACCTGGGCTGGCTGGGTAAGGTAGAGGATGAAACTGTCACTACGCTGGCCGACCTGGCACTACATATAGAGTTAAAGCTGGGTCGCGAACCCTTGCTGATCGGTGATCCGGCAGCTGCCGTGGGGCGGGTGGCCTGGTGTACCGGCGCTGCGCAGAGCATGCTGGACCAGGCGATAGCTGCCGGTGCCTCGGTTTACCTGAGTGGCGAAATATCTGAGCCTACCGTGCACCTGGCACGCGAATCAGGCGTGGCTTACATCGCCTGCGGTCATCATGCGACTGAGCGTTTCGGGGTGCAGAGCCTGGGGGCGTTTATCGCTGACAGGTTTGGGGTGCGGCATACTTTTGTGGATATTGATAATCCGGTGTGAGGCGAGAATTTTCCTCCCTTTCAAAGGAAGGGGTAGGGAGGGGATGGGTTTTGCTTGAAGAGCGATAAATGAATTTACGCGGAAAACCCGTTCCCCCATCAAATCATTACTATCCGTTTGAACCTGGCCATGCTGGAATCGCCTGATTTCGTAGGAGCGGCTTTAGCCGCGATCACCCGGCTGAAGTCACACATTCGCGGCTGAAGCCGCTCCTGCGGGGATAGGGAGAGCGTTGATCGCGCGTCCCCCTGGTTTGCAGTCCAGCCTTGAGATAATCACTTCCTCAAGGCATCCCTGATCTCACGCAGTAACAACACATCTTCAGGCGTGACTTCTGGTGCCGGTTCCGGTGCTGGTTCTGCCTTTTTCAATGCATTGACCAGTTTCACCATCTGGAAAATCACGAAAGCCAGGATAATGAAGCCGACGCTTACGGTAATGAAATTGCCGTAAGCAATAACGCCACCGGCTTTTTTTGCTTCCGCCAATACCAGATGTGTACCCTGGCCATTCAAGGGGATGTAGTAATTCGAAAAGTCCAGTCCACCGACGATGCGGCCGATGACAGGCATGACTATGTCGCCCACCAGGGAATCCACGATTTTGCCAAAGGCCGCGCCTATGATGACACCGACGGCCAGATCAACCACGTTGCCACGGCTGACAAAGGCTTTAAATTCTTGCAACATACCCATAGAAAATCTCCGGTTAAGGGGCTGATAAAGATGTAGTCCAGGCAGGAAGCTACATGCTCAAAATTCAAGTAGCAAGATTTTAATGCGCAAAGAGCATGAAAAACCTGCGGTTTTTTGTCAATTTTCTTTTCCCTGCTCCATGCAATAGGGCTTGCAATGAAGTACTCAATTAAGTCTGCAATTAAGCATTATTACAACCGATTTTGTGTTAAATACCCTATTTCAAGCAGCTTGAACATACAAATCGGACTTGAATTGTTGAAAAAAGCCAGCAAGTTGGCGTTTCGGATATCTTTTTCTTTAAAACCATATCCGGGTCATTTATAATTTAAGGTTGCTAGAAGCTGGGTTTTGCTTCATCAAGTTTTGATTATTGACAGATTGGGGTTGGTATGAGTATCGAAAAGCAGGTCGATTCCGGCCGTCGCGGTTTGCTCGTCGCCACATGCGCGGCAGGCGGTGTGGCAGGCTTGGCTACGGCAGGTGCGCTGGTAAGTACGTTCCAGCCATCCGAGCGTGCCAAGGCTGCAGGTGCGCCGGTGGAAGTGGACATCTCGTCCCTGAAACCAGGCGAAATGCAAACCACGGAATGGCGCGGTAAACCAGTGTGGATTTTGAAACGCACACAAGAAATGATGGCAAGTCTGGCAAAGACTGAGGACAAGGTCGCCGATCCAAAATCGGAAAAGCCTTACACCATGGATATGCCAGACTATTGTGACAAGCAAAGCCGCTCACGCAAAGAACATAGTGACATCCTGATTGCCGTGGGTATTTGCTCGCATTTGGGCTGCTCCCCTAGTTCCAAATTCCAGGAAGGCGCGCAACCGTCCCTGCCAGATGACTGGAAAGGCGGCTTCCTCTGCCCATGCCACGGTTCGACTTTCGACCTGGCTGGCCGTGTATATAAAAACAAGCCAGCCCCGCAAAATCTGGATGTGCCTCGTCACATGTTTTTATCGGATACCAAAATCATCATCGGTAAAGATGAGAAAGGCGAGGCTTAATCATGGCATTTGTTGAGAAAAAACTCCCGGCAGACGCACCTGTTGTGGATAAGGCCTTGAACTGGGTAGACTCACGTTTCCCGCTGACCAAGCTGTGGAATGATCAATGGGGCAAGTATTACGCACCCAAGAACTTCAATTTCTGGTACATCTTCGGTTCCCTGGCCATGCTGGTCCTGGTTATCCAGATCGTTACCGGTATTTTCCTGGTCATGCATTACAAACCAGATGCAACGCTGGCGTTTGCTTCAGTTGAATACATCATGCGCGATGTGCCCTGGGGCTGGCTGGTGCGCTATATGCACTCGACAGGCGCTTCGGCATTCTTCATCGTCGTGTACCTGCACATGACCCGTGCCTTCCTGTACGGTTCTTACCGCAAGCCACGTGAATTGATCTGGTTGTTCGGTTTTGCGATTTTCCTGTGCCTGATGGCCGAAGCCTTCTTTGGTTACCTGCTGCCATGGGGTCAGATGTCTTACTGGGGTGCTCAGGTTATTGTTAACCTGTTTGGCGCCATTCCTTTCATAGGCCCTGATCTGTCATTGTGGATACGTGGTGACTATGTGGTGTCTGATGCGACATTGAACCGCTTCTTCTCTTTCCACGTTATCGCTATCCCTCTGGTCTTGCTGGGCCTGGTGGTTGCTCACTTGATCGCCTTGCATGAAGTGGGTTCCAACAATCCTGACGGCATAGAAATCAAGGACAATATCGGCCCTGATGGCCACCCTGTTGATGGCGTGCCTTCTCACCCTTATTACACTTTCCACGATATCTTCGGCGTGACTGTGTTCCTGACTATTTTCAGTGCAGTCGTGTTCTATGCACCGGAAATGGGTGGTTACTTCCTAGAGTACAATAACTTCATCCCGGCTGATTCACTGAAAACGCCGTCCCATATTGCGCCGACCTGGTATTTCACGCCTTTCTATTCGATTTTGCGTGCGACTACGTCTGAGTTCCTGTTCGTGGTGCAAGCCGGTGCTGTTGCTTATGTGGCCCTGATCTGGCTGACGACTAAATTGCCACAATTGCTGAAGATTGCCATTGCAGCAATTGCGTTGATTGCTGTTGCGGGCATGATGCCAGGTGCGCTCGATGCAAAATTCTGGGGTGTGGTATTGTTCGGTGGTTCCGTCGTGATCCTGGCTTTCCTGCCATGGCTGGATGTTTCTCCAGTTAAATCAATACGTTATCGTCCAGACTGGCACAAATATGTGTACATCGTCTTTGGTATTGCCTTCGTGACCCTGGGTTATCTTGGTGTCGAACCGCCTTCACCAGTTCGCGAGCGTATTTCCCAAGTTTGCGCGATCATTTACTTCGGCTTTTTCATGCTGATGCCATGGTGGAGTGCAATGGGCACATTCAAGCCCGTGCCCAAGCGCGTAACATTTGCAGCGCACTGAGAAAAAGCGAGGAAGAACAAGCATGAAATTACTTAAAAAAATGATCGCTGTGCTGGCAATTGCTCCTGCATTGGCAATGGCGAATAGTGGAACGTTCCCACTGGATCGTGCGCCTGATCGTGCCACTGACATTCCAGCGCTGCAGAATGGCGCCAAGCTGTTCGTCAACTATTGCCTGAACTGCCATTCTGCTTCGGCCATGCGTTACAACCGTTTGAAAGATATTGGTTTGACAGATGAACAAATCAAGCAGAACCTCTTGTTCACTGGCGAAAAAGTGGGTGACCTGATGAAAACCACTTTGGCTCCTAAGGATGCAAAGGAATGGTTTGGCGCAGTGCCACCTGATTTGTCCGTGATTGCCCGCGCCAAGGCATCTGGTGATGGCACAGGCGCTGATTGGATTTATACCTATCTGCGTACTTACTACAAGGATGATACTCGTCCTACAGGCTGGAACAATATGGTGTTCCCTAACGTAGGCATGCCGCATGTACTGTGGGAATTGCAAGGTACACGTACTGTCAAGATGGTAGAAGAAAGCGATCCGCATGATGAATCGAAAAAGGTTCACAAGTTCGCGGGCTTTGAAACTGTCAAGCCCGGCACCATGAGCAAGATAGAGTATGACAATGCCGTTGGTGACCTGGTTGCTTACCTGCAGTGGATGGGGGAACCAGCACAAAGTACACGCAAACGCCTGGGTGGTTGGGTTATTTTGTTCCTGGCAAGTCTGGCAACTCTGGCTTGGCGTTTGAACGCATCCTACTGGAAAGAAGTAAAATAAATGTAAGGTTTCAGGCTTATGCTGTTATTGGTATGAGCCAGGAATTTTTTGAGATCGTCCGTTTTTCTCCGTCGTAAGCGGACGTGTAATCCCTGGGGTGAGGTGCGCAAAACAGGCTCCTCGCCCTGATCGTTTCTAAGGAACTATAAAAATGATGGTTCTCTATTCGGGTACAACCTGCCCATTCTCTCAACGTTGCCGTCTGGTTCTGTTCGAAAAAGGCATGGATTTTGAAATCCGCGATGTTGATCTGTTTAATAAGCCTGAAGATATCTCGACCATGAATCCCTATGGTCAGGTGCCTATTCTGGTTGAACGTGAATTGATATTGTATGAATCCAATATCATCAACGAATACATCGATGAGCGCTTCCCGCATCCGCAACTGATGCCGGCAGACCCGCTGCAACGCGCCCGCGCACGTCTGATGTTGTTCAATTTCGAAAAAGAATTGTTCATCCATGTCCATACCCTGGAAAACGACAAGAACACAGCGTCGGTCAAGGTACAGGACAAGGCACGTGCAGAAATCCGCGACCGCCTGACCCAGCTCGCCCCATTGTTCGTCAAGAACAAATACATGCTGGGTGATGAATTCTCCATGCTGGATGTGGCCGTTGCTCCATTGTTGTGGCGCCTCGATCACTACGGTATAGAATTGTCGAAGACAGCTGCACCTTTGATGAAATATGCAGAACGTATTTTCTCCCGTCCTGCCTACATTGAAGCACTGACACCTTCTGAAAAAGTCATGCGCAGATAAGCAAGACCTGTTTCAGGATAAGATAACAAGGCTGATGTATACGTCAGCCTTGTTGTTTTTGGGCTGTCCGCCTATTCTTAATGTACATTTTCACCGACTGTATAAACATGCAAGAAATATCTACCAAACCTTATTTTATGCGTGCCATCTATGAATGGTGCACCGACAATGGCTTTACGCCTTATATGGCGGTCAAGGTCAACCATGCCGCCCGTGTCCCCATGGAATTCGTCAGGAATGGTGAAATCGTACTCAATATCAGTTTCGGTGCAACCAGCGGCCTGAAGATGGATAATGATGCCGTGGTCTTTAAAGCCCGTTTTGGTGGCGTCTCCCGTGAGATCTATGTGCCGGTAGAAAACGTACTGGCAGTCTATGCCAGTGAAAATGGCCAGGGCATGGCTTTTGAAGTTGATCTCAGCGAAGCCGAAGAAGAAGGCCAGGAAATTACTGCAGAAGTGGAAGAAATCAGCAAGCCTGTACTTGGCCTGGCATCGGTAAAAAGTGCGCCTGCCCCATTAGAAAACCAGCTTTCTGAAGAAGAACCAAAAAAATCTGAAAAAAAATCAGAAAAGCCCTCGCTAAAAATAATAAAGTAGCCTATAATCTTGGTCTTCGGGAATGCAACGGCAACGTAGCAAAAACGAAAAAAGTTTCGCCGACTTAGCTCATTTGGTAGAGCAGTTGACTTGTAATCATCAGGTGGCCAGTTCGATTCCGGCAGTCGGCACCAAATAAGCGTCTTAAGCAGTTCAAAGACGTGCAAAAAACCCTTGCTCCTCTATGAGGAACGAGGGTTTTTTGTTTTATGCCGTTTAATGGCATCCATTGCCATCCAAGATTTTTGTATCCATAATAAATCCATAGAAAAACCATGGATACAAAATGCCAAAACTCGCTATACCGCTAACCGATACAAAAATTCGCAATGCTAAGCCAAAGGAAAAAACTTATACCTTGGCAGATGGCGGCGGCATGTATCTTGAGATTGCACCCACCGGCTCGAAAATATGGCGGATGAGCTATAAACAAACCAGCGGAAAAACAAATCGTTTGAGCTTCGGCGCTTATCCGTTGGTATCTCTTCTGGAGGCCAGAGAAAAGAGATCAGCGGCACGCAAACAAATAATTGATGGTATCGACCCAAGCGAAAGCAAGAAGGCCGAGAAGGTAGCTAAGATTCAGGCGCTTTCAAATAGTTTCGAAGAGGTTGCGTGGGAGTGGTTTAACATAAAAATAAAAACACTATCTGAAACGCATCAAAATCGCACACGTTCATATCTCGAAAATGACTTAATCCCATATCTGGGCAAAAAAAATATTGCAAACATCAAGGCAAAAGAACTGCTCGACTGTCTTCGTAAAATTGAATCACGCAAAAATAATCGGGGGCAGCGAGTTACTGAAACTGCAAATCGCGTTCGATCACTCATGTCTGGGCTATGGCGTTTTGCAATACAAACAAGTAGGGCTGAACGTGATATTGCCCGTGACTTGCTCGACGCACTGGAAAAGCATGTTTCTAAGAATTTTGCGCATATTGTTGACCCTAAAATACTGGGGAAATTGATGCGTGATATTGACTCATATGACGGATCATTAGCCACCAAAGCAGCATTAAAACTCTTGCCGTTGGTGTTCACTCGCCCTGGAGAGCTTCGTCATGCAAGATGGAGTGATGTAAATTTTGAAACTAAAGAGTGGCGCTTTCTTGTTACAAAAACTGGTATAGACCATATTGTTCCACTCTCAGATCAAGCGATCCAAATTTTGGAATCCATGCGACCACTTAATGGAGCTGGTGAATATATTTTCAGTACCAAATCCGGTCGTCAACCGATTAGTGATGGTACCTTAAATAAAGCACTCAAGCTTTTAGGTTATCAAAACGACGTGATACAACCGCACGGTTTTCGGCATACTGCGGCAACTGCGCTTGCTGAGCTTGGTTGGGGTGAGGATAAGATTGAACGTCAGTTATCGCACGTTGTACCAGGTGTTAAAGGGAAATACCAAAAGGCAAAATATCTTGAGGATCGGCGGATGATGATGATAGCTTGGGCAAACTATATTGACTCTCTGAAAGAGGGAGCAGTTGTTCCTCCTATCAGACAAGTAAGAACGGCAGGGTAATGTGGCGACACACTTTCTGCCCGCAATACTAGCCTCCGAAATGATTCGATCTGCGCTTGAGGCATTTACAATTTACGGCGTGTGACGGATATCGGTATCTTCAAGATAACGTTGGGACCTCATACTGGTTGCGCCTATTAATGATAAAAAAACATCGTAGTGGAAAGCCACGCAGATTAAGGATCGGAACTATCTTGACATCCAAAAAGGAACTAAGTCGAAGAGCCTGGAAATAGAATTCTATTTAGTAAGTTTCTCCAAAGCTATTGGTGATCTGGCGTTGGATAAACTTGATGCGCTCCAGCCCCCCGGGTCACCAATAAATTCTATCCTGCTGGTTAGCCCGTTGTTTCATTTTTCTTATCGAATTTCCCTTTTGAGTCTGGGAAGTATCTTGCTTGGTTTGGCATCAGTTTTAGCCATTCGTATGCAGTCCGTTCAAATTGATCACGAGAAAGGGGGGTTTTTACGCTTTCTGCAAATGTAAATACTTCTTCGGAAAGTTCATAAATGGCTTGCTTTTTAGTTTGCCAGCCATTCCCAGGGGGACATTTTCCGATCACTAACTCAAAAAATTTTTCCTTGACCTTATCGTATTTAATAGTACGTGCAGCCCCAGCATTTTTTGCAGTTATTTTTCTGGTTGCTTTTCCGATATTGTCTGCAATTTGATCCATGGTTGTATCTGCCATCGCAACACCACAAAAGTACCTTGCATCACAGAGGTACGACCAAGAAGTCTCAATTTCATTTCTATCGCGTGCTCTTAATGCCTGAGTAAAGTAGGCACAAGCAACCACCAAAAAACCGTGTCGATATGCTCGAGAGTCCTTTTCTAGATTTATCATGTTGGCAAGAAAAGTATCGCCAGATGTATCTTCATTCGAAGACATGGGAGCTAGATACTCTAACAAAAAATTATCCGAGTTTTTCTTTGGGGATTTACGTAGATATACAGTTCTCATGTATTTCATTGTGATCTCCAAAGACCTATTCAAATTACGGTCCTCGCTTTTTGGTAGAGTTTGATTATTCATTTTTACAAATTTCACGATTACGATTGGGCCAATGTTCAATTGGTAGTGAAACATAGAAAAGAAACTTATTCAAACTGAATGTAGCCAAATTCACATATATTTTAAGTATTCGCAATGTCTGATTCAGGCCCTGACATGTCATGGTTCACTGAAATTCATATTTGAGTTATTTGCTTGTCGGTTCTTTATTCTGGTGAAGTACACAGTCCTCAAGCAATAGAGGTCTATTGCGTAGTTGGTTAAGTATTCCTTACATACGAAGTACCTGTTTTCTTCTAAGCGTCGATCTAGTTTTTTCAAATAGACCGTTCCTCAATTTGCGCGCAACCCTCTAAGCTGATTGGCTCTTTACATTAACTTCTGAAAAAATTTGCATTGGCATAACTGTCAAAATTTGAATTAACAGAAATTTCTGTACCTGTTTGCTAGCAAACGGAGTCCGTGAACTAGCTAACAGCGTTGTCGTGTATTTCCCCAACTCCTAAAATAACCATATCTTAACAAGGCTTATAAGCCAATTTTGGAGGTCATATGGAGCAAATCAAATCAACTTTCCCGCTGGAGGGATATGTACGAATCTCGCAGATAATTGGCCCCAAAGGTCCCATTCCTGTCTCGAAATCTACTTGGTGGGCAGGCATAAAGACAGGCCGCTTTCCAAAGCCGAACAAGTTCTTTGGCCCAGGCGTCACAGTATGGAGCGTGAAAGACATTCGCTTACTTATAGAGCGTGCTGAACTTGAATCTAACGTGACGTCGCAACGTTAATTGTGGAGGCCATAAACGAAAAATTAGCGATTACACGGATACTTACGGGACTGTAAAGTCGTAAATATGAATGAGAAAATAAAATGGGAAATCGGCGAAGCATTGTGCGCAAGTACCTTTGCTTACGCAAATATCGGCGAGAAAGTAAATTTGGCTATTACAGAAGAAAACTCAATTGCTTATGGTATCCGCAGATTAGAAACTGTTGTTACTCGACTTGCAAAAACAAACGGTAATCTATTTTCAGAGAAAAAGGAAAAAAATATACAGTTCAGCTATCTTCATGCGACACCACTTGGTTTGGAAATTTTGAAGGCATTACAGTTTGATGTTGTGAACCTGAAAATATATTTTCCAATGCATTGTTTTAATCCATTTTTAGAGCTTTTTTTTCGGCATGCTGAAATTCGCAACTTGCTGGGAAACTCTTTTGGAAAAAAAAACCAGGACGTTGCTGATTTAATAGTACAAATTGAAACACTTAATGCATTCGGACAGGCGGTTAGAAATGACAGCAGGAGCTCAGATTTCAAAAATGTATTGAACAACTATCACCGATCATCGAATAAAAATTCTAAGGAAATGATGGCGTACGTGAAGTCTCTATTTTTACAGCATTCGAGGCTTAAAATTATACGGATTGATTTGGGCTATCAAATACCAAAAAGATGGCCTGCTGTACACGACAGAGGTGTGACACCTACTGTTGTAAAGGGGCATCGTGAAAAGCTCCAACGTTTTTTAAGGGCGAAGCTCGCGAAGGAAGGTGTAATAGGGTTTGCCTGGAAGTTAGAGTATGGTTTGGAAAAATCGTTTCAATATCATTTGATAGTTTTTTTGGATGGCACCAAGATGCATCAGGACGATAACATCGCGAAAATGATTGGCGAGCAATGGGAAGTGAACAGCGATGGCAGAGGGCTATACTACAACTGCAATGCGTACAAATCTGGTTATAAAAAATCGGGAATTGGGACTGTCAATAGTAGCGATTTGGGCGCGATGCACGGATTGCAAAGGGCAATACGTTACATGACAAAAACGGACTACTACATCAAATTGGTGCTCCCTGAAAAAGGCCGGACTTTTGGCAAAGGTAATATGCCTAATCCAAATTCGGGTAAAGCTACAGCTAAAGCAGGGCACATGCGCACGACAGCACAAGCACAAGAGACTTAGAAAGTGTAACTGTTCTATCCAGCTAAATGACCGTTTGCACAAATTTATTTACACCTTCTTCGCCGAGTGTAACACCGTGCTCTGCCATTTTTGCTACAAATGGCAGGCATCATTGAAGTTCCTTTTTTTTTTGCATTTTGGTCTGCAGGTTAGCAGATTATTGAGGTGACGGTGAATCCGCTCGGCGTTGCCGTGATTGCTTCAACTGGCTCTTTTCCGTCTCAGACATTTTCTTGACACCGTACTGACCAATATGTTTTTCCGGTGCATGCACGAGTCCTCTGTCCCGGTGGCTGCGGTGATCGACCCTATCTGAATGACCGCTCTGTTCCAGGGCAGTATTCAAAATGGTTGCCCAGGTTTCACGCTGCTCGATCAGCTTTTCTCGGACGGAGCCCCGATCCTTGCCACCACTATCCTTTTTGCATCCACCCAATTCTGGGTCGTGCGAATTGTAGCGCTTGAAATGTAATTCTGGTGCTCGGACGAATTCATCAGGTAGCCGATCAGAGTACATCACATGGGCATGAGGTTGCTGCCCTCCGCCTATCGATGCCTGAGGATCGTGAATGGCGTAATGATAAGGTTTATTACCAATTTCCTTCTCAATGAATTCTTGCACTACCTGACGATGTTGTTCCAGGGTGAGTTCATTCGGCAGTGCCACAACGTATTCACGGTACGCAGCTCCATTGGCTCGTTCGTAACTATCAGCTTTTCTCCAGAATGTCACCGGATCATTTTCTGCCCAGTCAGGCAGATTGCCGTGTGCCGTTGCCTTCAGATCGCTGGACTCGTCACTGGAATATTTTCCTTTACGGGCAATATAGTTCGCGTGATTTGCTGCACTGCCTTTTCTACCGCTTTTTAAACTGAAATGAAATATTGCCATTTTTTAGCTCTTCCTGTTATTTGGACGATGCTGTGTACCAGACTGCCACTGGTGCACAACCGAAATCGGAAGAGGAAACTGATCAAAAATGAATAAGAAAATGAGAAAGGGTAAGTGCGCCTCCCTTTATTTCCTCTGTCATCTGTGAAGGATGATATGGCTCGTAGATGATCAATGAATTGACTCTCTTCCATAACATGTACTTGAGAGTAAAAAATACTTACAGTAGTAAAGCCAATAGATAACTGAGTGAATTCATCTCAATGAAATTCACTCATCAATGACATGACGGGCAAAGGTTGATTTGAAGAAAACCATCTGTCAATATCAGGGTTGATATCTAATGAAATGTTCAATCAAAAGTAAATTGGTAGAGGAAATTGAAGTTAAGATACCTGATACAATGCATTGGGAGTTTTGTATTTGAAGATGGATTATCCTGTAAACTAATTTGTGTGGCGTACTAAGCCATTTGTTCTCACAGGCGTATGCCTCCGTAGAGACACTTCTCCACAGTCCTGATATCGTGGTTCAAATAGACGCATATCTGCCAGACGGTGTGCATTTGAATTTGATAGTAGAGTCCTACCGCTACGTAGCAAGATCATCCTTACGATTATGTAGGAGCGTGCAGGCGAAATCCGCATGCCATTCTTTAGCAAAGTGAATCTCACGCAGTATTCCCAACGATTGGGAGATATGGGCTTCCACGCGGAGTTGCTGAAGATACCGTACTAGGTATGCTGTTAGATTGCACTGTATTCTGACACGGGATTTGAATGGAATTCTTATCCTATCTTTGATTAAATTTTCGAGGTGATGCTGGGGTTAATTTGAGGGTGTAATTAATTTTGTGTAAACGGTCATTTAGCAGGACACTGCTACCTTCAAGGAGAAATGATGACCGTTGCAAAGCGTAACAAGCGGGCCAAGCCTGACCCGGAATTGCTCAAACTGGCCGA